>NZ_JBMFGY010000238.1:0-1864 GCF_049977125.1 Acidiphilium sp.
CTCGATGGGGGAACCAGGCATTGCCGCCCGGTCCCTCGCGCAGGGCATCGCCCTTGGTGGCGGCCTCGACGATCGTGGGCGAGAGACCGAGATCCTCGGTGAGATGTTTGAACGCGGGGGAGTTCGGCTGGACGATCGGGGCTCGGGTCCATCGGGTGGACATGGCGGGCTGATCGCGCTGCTGGGGGGGTTCGGGTGTGGGTGTTGCGCTCATGGGGACCTCAGTTGGAATTGCTGACGACAGGGATCGGTGTGGAGGCGGGGAGGGGCAGGTGATACTGGGCGGTGTCTGCCAATCGCGCCGCTTCGAGCAGGGCGCGTTGCTGATCCAGGCGGAAGCGGGCGAGCGCGATGTAGTTGTTCTCCGCCATCTCGACGGCGATCTCGCGTTCGACGGTTGCGGGTGGTTCGTTGACCAGATTTTCGCGCCACTGGATGTTCGATTCCCGGCGATTGACGTCCAGTTGCAAGGCTTCGAGCCAGCTGGCGGTCGTGACCACCGGCTTGCCTTCGGCGGTCAGCTCGGCCTGCTGTGCGGTGGTGAGCGTCACCGTCGGGGTTCGATCGGCGATGATGCCGGTGGCGACCTGTCGCGCGAGGCTCTCCTGGGCGTTGTACTGGCGCCGATAGACCGCATCGGTCTGTCCGGCATTGCCGGCCAGCTGGCTGCCGCGCAGCGGGGCGGGGGCGACCGGCTGAAGCAGAACGGTCGCATAATTGTTGGCGGCGTTCAGCCCCGTCTGCCCATCGAGGGTCGATTGCCCGAGAAGCGAGGTCGCGACCTCGTCGCCATCGGGATCGCTGCCCACGGAGCAGAGGTTGGCGGCCTGGTCGTTGGGTGAGCAGTATAGCGAGTAATGGAGCTTATTCATCGCACCGACACCCTGGGCGATGCCGTTGAAGCTCGGCGTTCCCGGCTGCCCCTCGCCGCGGGCGTTCTGGATATTGGCGATCACTTTGGCGACCGCGTTGGTTTGATCGCCAGCGGCCACGACACTTTGCCCATTCGTCAGGCTGTCGCAGGTCTGGGGATTGACCACGTGTTGTTCGACGATATTCGCGCTGGCGGCTTCCTGATTGACGATGGCGTTGGCCTGGTCGGCCGCATTCATGATCTTGGCCTGCGCCGCGGTCTGGCCCTTGATGTAATTGGATATCTGGGTGAACCCATCGCCCAGTTGATTATTGATATAATTCTGGACCGTCTGGAGTTTACCGTCGATTGCGGACTGCATGGCCGCCACTTTCGATCCGACCGCGTTGACCGCCTGGATCAGGGCCAGGATATCCCCGAAACCGAACGCCTGGGCGCGAGGCGGGGTCAGGACGGTGACACCGAGGAGCAGTCCGGTGGCACCTGCAGCGAGCAGGGCCGTGCGCAATCCCGGCTTCCTGATCATGGCGCGGACCCCGGATTTGGATAGCCCGTCGGCGTGATCGGCGTGCCGTTCATGTAAAGGCTGGATTGGCCGTCATTGAGGCTGGTGCCGATGCTCGCCCAGTCGGGTCCGCCGCCCCCGAGGCTCAGCTGCGGGCAGAAATCGCCGAAACCGGAGGTGCCAAACCCTCCGAGATTGAACCCGGTGATCGTGATTCCACACTGGGCGTTGCCGATCGCGTCGGTATAGGCGCTTTCCGCCGCCTGGCAGATTTTGCCTTCGATGGAGTTCAGCAGATCGCCGGGATTGAGCAGGTTGGTGATGACATTGAGGCCTTTGCCCTGAAAGAAGGATGTCAGGCACGACAGCTGCGTTACATTCTCCGGCGGCTGCACGATCTGGGCGTTGGCCGCGATTTCGGAAGCGATGCCGTTGGATGCGGCTTGTGCGAGATCGGCGCAGCCCGTCGTGCTGCCGGAATTGGC
>NZ_JBMFGY010000238.1:1964-3302 GCF_049977125.1 Acidiphilium sp.
TCGAGTCCGGTGCCGAATGCCCGCACGGAAATTTCGCAGGCATCGTCCGCTTCGAGGGAGAGCAGGTCAGGGTCATCGGGTGCGTCCAACGTCCGGATGCTGGCCTCATCAGGCGTGGCACCCGGTGGACCAAGTCCAGCGATCCATTCTGAGACGGCGACGGTATCGAGATCGGGCACGGGCACCTCCGGGGCATGCGGCCGGAGAGTCCGATGGGGCGATGCAAACGGGAACCGCCTTTTTCAGCGGCAGGGATCCGGGGATCAGCGGTTACCGATTTCGACCTCGACGGGTGTGATTTTCGCGCGCAGGCCCGCTGCGGCGAGAGCGCGCTGGAGAGCGACGTTCCAGGGCACACCTCCGTGCCACGACACTATAGTAGATGTCCGCACGCCATCGCGGATCACGACGAGCACGCCGTGCGGGACGATCTGCCGGAGGGCGAACCCCAGCGGGATCGCTTTTCCGTATCCGATAGCCAGTGGATAGGCGGATCGCGCCCAGGCGTTCCTGTGTGGGAGCGGCGTCGATGGCACTGCTGGTGGAGCGGTCGCCGCAATCGAGAAATTTGCACGCGCTGCGATTGGTGCGAGCGGCAGGACCATCATCGCGGCGACCATCACCACGATCGCCCCCCGCCCGCGATGTATGACAGTCATATGACGCATTCCAGACTCCCTGACTCAATCTGTGCAGTACAGACATCTCGTACGCAGGTGAATGCAAACCGACAGCGCTCGTTCAATTGATATGAAGAAAGCACACCGGCTGAATATCCGATGCGATATCAGCAGTAACGTTTGCGTGAGATGAGTGCGTCGAGGGTAAATCTTCTGGATCCGGGCTCGCTACGTTTTCATCCATAATAAAATTACGCAAGAAACTAGCAATTTAACAGGATATTATCCAGCGCGCGGACGATAACTTAACAACGATTCGCAACGTATTGATTTCGAGTCTTATTCCAGAAAGCCAGAGCTGTGCAGGATAGCAATCCTACGTAGTGCTGCGACCGAAATGATTCTTTATTTATACAGACAAAGATGCCCAATGGGGAGAACGATGCAAACGAGAAACGCATTTTTTGCATCCGCATTCGGGATGTCCATGCGCTACCGCTCTTGCAGAATTTCTTAACTCTGCAGCAAAACAGTGGAGCTTTGCGCGGTCGGAGGATCGGTATGGCCCGGTCATGGTGCTCCGCGCTCTAGGCGGGAGCTCGCTATGCCCACATGCGTGGATGAGCCTGGCGGTAAGTCGGGCAGTGTATCTCAAGTCGATCATACTGGTCGTTATTTTATAAATAGCGTTTCGACTTTTCCTGTGCAGCACCTTTCC
>NZ_JBMFGY010000239.1:0-3289 GCF_049977125.1 Acidiphilium sp.
GGCGCGGAACGCGTGATCGGGGTTCTTCTTGAGACCGTCCATCTGCGAGCGGGCAATGGCATGGATCGTCTGTCCGTCGACGCGATCGCGGCAGCAATCAATCATCAGATTGCCCACAAAACATTGCCAGCTGAGACCCGTGCCTTGTTCGATCGTCTCCGACCGCGGCACACCGCGACACCGGTTGGCGGGGATCCTGCGCTCGATCGTCTGGTTCAGCGCATCCAAGGCCTGCGGGCCAAGACTGTCGAACAGGGATGCACCGAACAGGAAGCGCTGGCGGCAGCCGAAAAAGTCGCCGAACTGCTTGATCGCTATGGCCTGTCGCTCAGTGAATTGGAGCTTCAGGCCCAGCCCTGTGAAGGGATCGGCATTCAGACCGATCGTCGACGTATGGGACCGATCGACGATTGCATCCCGGGAATTGCGGCATTCTTCGACTGCCGGGTCTGGGCGGAACGCCCGCATAACGCCGGATTCCGTTACATCTTCTTCGGTCTGCGCGCCGATGTGGTCGCCGCGCAGTATCTCTACGAGCTGGTGGAGCGGGCTTTTGCGACCGAAACTGATGGATTTCGGCGGGGTGATCTCTACCGGAAGATGGCCGGGGACCGCCGCAGCGCCACCAACTCCTTCCAATATGGTTTGTCGCGCGGCATTACCGCCAAGCTCCGTAGTTTGCGCACAGTCCGCGACAAGGTGAACCGCAGCGCCTCGGGACGTGATCTCGTGCCGGTCAAGGCGGCGGTGGTCGAGGATGAACTGGCAAAGCTCGGTCTCAACCTTACGGCGAAGTCGGTTAGCCGGGGCAAACGCGTCCTCAGCGACGCTTACGCGGCCGGACAGGAGGCCGGCGAACGGTTCGAGGTCGTCTCCGCTATCGCTTCGGGATCATGAAAGTCGTCGCAACAAAAACATCCACGGAGAGACGCCAGGCTGCTCTCTTTGATTTGATGATGGCGATGAGGGATGGTCCGATCGATTCCAGGAGGAACGACGTTTGGTCATAGGTATCTATGAGAGTGGAACCGGCGATATGCATTTTTGGAATGGAACGGGATATGCTCTGCCGCTGCACGCTCGATAGCGACCAATTCAAAATTCCGCGTTGGATCAACGCCGCCAGCGATTGCGACCGATATTCGTGCCGGGATCTGTTGGAAATTTAAGGGCGTTCGATATATCGGATCGCGACAGATGCTAGCGATTTGGGGATATGGGAGGTCACATTGAGCATGCTTGTTAGGCGGGACAGTCATGGATGATCTCTTTGGGGAGGATCGGACCTTCCTCCCCCTCGACCCAGGCGCCTGCCTGCTCGGTGGGTTTGCATTGGCGAACGGCCCAGTACTCCTTGATGCGATCGCGACAATTGCTGCGGTAGCACCGTTTCGGCACCTCGAAACGCCAGGGGGTCGGCGCATGTCCGTGGCGATGACCAATGCCGGACGACTCGGCTGGGTGTCCGACCGACGTGGTTACCGCTACGACGAAATCGATCCCTGCACCGGCAAGGCCTGGCCGAAAATGCCGTTGGTCTTCACCGAACTCTCGCGACATGCGGCGGCCACCGCTGATTTCCAGGACTTTATGCCAGAGGCATGCTTGATCAATCGATATGAACCAGGTGCAAAGCTTTCTCTTCACCAGGACCGCGATGAGCGCAACCTCGACCAGCCAATCGTCTCGGTTTCGCTTGGCGTCGACGCGCGGTTCTTATGGGGTGGTGAAAAGCGCCTTGATCGCCCCCGGCGGATCATTCTGCAACATGGCGATGTTGTTGTTTGGGGCGGCCCCGCACGTCTCACCTTTCATGGCATCGACACCCTTGACCTGAGCAGTCACCCAGCGACGGGGAGTTTCCGATTTAACCTAACCTTTCGTAAAGCGACCTGATCGCCGCACGCGTGTTTTCCAGTCCGCTTTAATCAACCATCTCCAGATCTGCGCGCCACCGATGAAAGAACGCATACTCGGACCTAGTAGTGTATTGTAGAATACGCTACAATCTAATACATGCTTGCCACGACGGAGGAGACCAGCATGATCGGCGCGACCAAACGCAAAGATTACCCGCTCTCGATGCGACTCCCGGAAGGCGACCTTGCGATCATCGATCGCGCTGCCGATCTGCGAGGCCGGTCGCGGACCGACTTTGTGCGGGACGCCGCGGTACGTGCCGCCGAAGAGGTTCTCATGGAAAGCGCGCTGCTGCGCATGACCCCGGAGGGCTTCAAGGCGTTCGTCAAAGCCGTCTCGGCCCCCGCCGCACCTGTCCCCGAGATGGTGGCGTCCCTCCGCCATAAAGCACCGTGGGAGAGGGGCGCGACGAAGCGTTGATGGCTCAACCGACGCTCTCTGCTCCTGAATTGCTGAATTCCTGCCATGACCTATCCCGGTTCTCCTGCGGCAAACCTACGCTCGATCATTGGCTGAAAACGCGGTCTCTGGCCAATCAGCAGAAGGGGTTTACCGTGGTCATCGTCGTTCACGTGGCGAACCGTGTCGTTGGCTACTACGGCTTGGCGCCGACCGCGATTATACCGACAGCCCTGCCTCGCTCGATCCGCACTGGTCAGCCGCCGAACCCTATGCCGTGCATTTTGCTGGGCCAACTGGCAACCGATCAGGCATGGGTCGGGCAGGGCATTGGCACCGGACTGTTCAACCATGCACTTGCCCGTAGTGTGAATGGTGCCGCATTGATCGGCGGGCGGGCGCTCGTCGTCAATGCCGTCGATGAAGATGCGGCATCGTTCTGGTGTCGCCGCGGCTTTCTACCGTCCAAGGATGACGCGCTGGTACTGTTCCGGTCCATCGCCGACATCGCGAGCTCGCTGAAAGCCGCAGATTCCGCTGCTCATGATCACTAGAGTTTTGCGCCTCACTGTCGTCAGATGGCAGATACGGCCCGCAGGCGGCCTCGGGTGCCGGTCGATTTTTTAAAAAAACTCGGAGTGCCTGTGGAGGCGGCGGAGACGGATGCAGAGGGCATGGAGCACTTTGTATTCGACGTGACTTGGCGTGCATTGACAAAGTTCATCGACTCCAACCGGAGTTGATCGGCTTTTTCATCAAACGCCGGCGAACCAGTCGCAGCCCTGCTTCTCCTAGTACCCACCGGGGTATTTGTTGGTCACCTCGATCGATTGCAGGTTTTTGGCACTTTTATAGCCGAGCTTGGTCGGGATGCGCAGGCGCAAGGGTGCGCCCCATTCCGGAGTGAGCGGTCTGTTTTCGAAATCGAGGGCGAGGATGGTTTGCGATTGCAGGGCGCTCCGCATGTCGA
>NZ_JBMFGY010000240.1:0-3284 GCF_049977125.1 Acidiphilium sp.
GGGGTCCAGGGGCAGCGCCCCTGGCCTTGCTGGCTCACCTCCCCACCCCCAAAGCCGCGCGGCGTCGCCCCCTGCATGGGTCAGATCCTTTCGAGTGCCTGTGCCAAATCGGCGATGATATCGTTTTCATGTTCGATGCCGACCGAGAGCCGGATCGTCGCGTCGCTCACGCCCGAAGCCTCGCGCCGTTCGCGCGGCACCGAGGCATGGGTCGTCGTCGCCGGGTGGCAGATCAGCGTTTCGGTCCCCCCCAGGCTGACCGCGAGGCGCAGCAGTTGCAACGCATCGAGCATCCGGAACGCCTCGGCCTCACCGCCCCTGATCTCGAACACGAAGGTCGATCCGGCGCCGGCGCATTGCCGCTCGAACGTCGCGCGCGCGGCGCTGGCCTCGGGCAGAAATCCGGCGTAGGTCACCCGCACCACTTTCGGATGATCGCGCAAAAACCGCGCCACCGCCGCGGCATTGCGGCAGGCGCGTTCGGTGCGCAGCCCCATGGTTTCCAGCGAGCGCAGCAGCAACCAGCACCCATGCGGGTCGAGATGCGTGCCCATCACCGTGCGCATTCGCCGCAACGGCTCGATCAGCGCGGCCCGACCCGACACGCTGCCGCCCAGCAGATCGCTATGCCCGCTCGCGTATTTGGTCAGCGAGGTCACACATAAATCGGCCCCCTGCTCCAGCGGAGTCTGCAACAACGGCCCCATGAACGTGTTATCGACCACAACCAGCGGCGGGCTGCCCTGTCGCGCGCCCACCCGCCGCGCAACCGAAGCGATCAGCGCAATATCGGCAATCCCCGCCAGCGGGTTCGACGGCGTCTCGACCCAGATCACCCCAAGCCGCCCCGGCGCCCGATCCACCGCGTCGCCGATCGCGGCCGCATCGACCGCATCGCCGATCGCAACCGCCGTAACCCCGTGCACCGGCGCCATCAGATTGTTCAGCAACCCGTCGGTGCCGCCATACAATGGGCTGGTGTGCACCACGCTCTCGCCGGGCCGCACCAGCGAGAGCAGCAGCGTCGAAATCGCCGCCATCCCGGAATTGAACACGGCGCAGGCCTCCGCCCGATCCAGCGCCGCCATCCGCGCCTGCAACATCTGCATGTTCGGATGATCGAGCCTGGCATAAATATACCCCTCATCCGCCCCATCCTCCGGCCCGCGCCCGGCAAAATGCCCCTCATGCGCCGTCTTTGCGTGCAGCGCATCGCGATACACGAAGGTCGAGGTCAGATAGACCGGCGGTTTCGCCGCCCCATGATGCGCCGCCGGATGATACCCATGCCCGACCGCGATCGTATCCGGATGCAGCCGATCCGCCATCAGCCCACCGCCACCGTATCGCGGCGCAGCGCCGCCGGCGGCATCACCCGCTCGCGCACCCGATCGACATACCAATCGGTAAACCGCAGCGCGAGCGATTCCGACTGCGCGCTATACGGTCCCGGCACATAACCAAGCGAATTCACCCCCCGCTGGTTGGTCTCCACCAGCGCCCGGTCCTGCAAATTCGTCGCGTTCCACACCATCACCAGCTCATCGCGCGTATAATCCACCCCTTCGACCGCATCCTTGTGAACCAGCCACTTCCCCACCACCAACGTCTCCTGCGGTCCCAGCGGCAGCGCCGAGAACATGAACAGAAAATCCCCCACCGCATGACAGAAACAATGCGGCTCCACCGCCCACCGCAACGACCCGACATCCCCGCCATTGATCGCGCACATCGGCCGCCGCACCACCGGCGCCCCATCCAGCGTCATCGAAACGAAACCCTCGCGCAGCGCAAAACGTGAAGCCTGCCACCACCCCCCCTCGACCGGCGCGCTCGCCAGCCCGATCGCCGCCATCCGCTGCTTGAACCCCGCAATATCGACCCGCTCGGAACTTAAAAAATTCCCCCGCGCATCGATCGGAAACGACGCCGACAATTCCGGATGCCCGACCCCGCAATGATAACACTCGCGCGCATTCTCCATCACCAGCTTCCAGTTGCCCCGCTCAACCAGGGTAATCTCGGCGGCAACCCGCGCATTCAACACATCATGCGGCGCCAGCATCGGTGCCAGATTGTCATGAAATTCACCGAAATCCGGCGCCGTCTCGGCCAGACACACATAAATCGTCCCGGCAATGCTGCGAACATGAATAGCCCCCAGCCCATGCGCCGATTTGTCGAAATCGCGCGGCATCCGCCCCGCGCCACGCAACACGCCATGATCATCATACATCCATTGATGATAAGGACAGATCAGCCGCTCCGCCGCGCCACACCCATCAGCCACAATCTGCGCGCCACGATGCCGGCACGTGTTGAAAAACCCGCGCAACACCCCATCCTGCCCGCGCCACACCACAATCGGACTGCGCCCGATCGTCATCGCCAGATACCGCCCCGGCGCCGCAACCTCGACCTCAAACCCCACCATCAGCCACGACCGGCCATAAATCTCGCGCAGATCGAACTCGAAAATATCCGGATCAGTATAAAACGCCTGCGGCAAACTATACCCCGGCCGCCGCGTCGCCACCAACGCACTAATCCGCGCCCCGACCGCCTCCTCGTCCCGCATCACAACCCTCCAGAATACGACACAACCTTGGATCACACCCACCCGCCCGGCAAATCGCATTTGCGCATAAGCCCATCTCTTTCTGCATGGGCCAGACCAGGGAAAAAAAGATCAAGACAAAGTCGGTCGTTCTTTTTTGAAAAAAAGAAAAACTTTCGGGAGTTGGGTTCTCGGTGGTTTTGCGGGCGGGGGAATGGTTTGGGGAATTGGGGGGAGGGTGGCGAGGAAGAGTGATGGGGTGCGGACGCGCACCTCACCATATAGCGGGCTAAGGCTGACACACCGTCATGGTATAGACAACCGAAAGCGGTTTCCGCCAAGTGGGATGAGTTCGAATACTGGTGGATATCCTTTAGGCCAAGTTAAAAACCCATTTTTATCAAGCCATATGCCGATTTCTTTCCCTCTGAATTCAGGACATTTTCGCCAAAAGCTTCTACAAATTGGAAATTCAACAACGCCATTGTCAATTTCGACTCTTATTGCAGAACTCGAATCAAAATACCGATCACGGTTGGCCTTCCCAACGCGAATTCCGTATGTCCCATTTCCTGACGACCATGCTGTTACCTTCATCTGTGCAATTTACTTTCACTAAAATATCAGAACAACACATACTCGCTAAAAAATTATTTAATTTATTTGCGACCTGACTGGTTGTGCGATGGTGCCGGTAGGTTGGACAGGTTCCGGGGGAGAATAAGCT
>NZ_JBMFGY010000241.1:0-3271 GCF_049977125.1 Acidiphilium sp.
CACCATGGCTGTGCAGGAACACCATGATTTCGCGGATCACCTTCTGTTCAGCCCAGGCGGTGACGATCCGCTGGGCACGGATGCTTCCAATCCCGGGCACCTCGCGTAGACGCTCCGGGTTTGCCTCGATCACATCGAACACCGTCGTCGCGAATGCGCGGATCAGTTTCTTCGCGTAGACCGGGCCGATCCCCCGGATCATTCCCGAGGCCAGGTAGCGTTCGATCCCCTCCGCCGTGGTCGGCGCCGAGGTGCGCATGAACCGCGCCCTGAACTGCTGGCCGTGCGTGCGGTCATTCACCCATTCACCGGTCGCCGTCACCCATTCGCCCGCGCTGATCATGGCGGCATGGCCGATCACGGTGGCGAGGTCACGATGACCCCGCGCCTTCACCCGCAGCACGCAGAACCCGTTTTCAGAATTATGAAATGTCACGCGCTCGACCAATCCGGCGAGGACTTCGCGTCCTGCGGTGGCTTCGTCCCGAACCGACCCGCCGAAATGCTGATCCATGGCGATATGCCACGTTCTGATCAGCCCAAGGTCAAGAGTGAAGATCAATCTGGATCCCGAACCAGCGGCCGGTTGATGACCAGGAACTCGGATCAACCATCAGGGGCGAGGCAAGTCCCGTCGCGCAACACGTTCCGGACCACGCCGCCGGCGCAAGCAACGGGAGGATCACCAGGTGTCATCTTGACGATCATCCAGATCGTAAATCCGCCAATTGCTGGATCAGAGCCGGGCCGTGTCTTCCCACACTCCAAACGTCTCAGCGATCCGGCCGGTCGTCCAGCCCGCTGCCGTCAGCCGCAGAGCACGAGGACGTCTGCCTCGTCACAATCATGCGAACCCGCCAAGACCGCCAACTCCGCTTGCCATTCCTTGGCCGTAAAGGCACGGGATTTGCCCACCACACCTTCCCATTGCAAACCGCAACCGACCCCCTCAGTGACCGAATCAGATAACCATCCGTTGGTCAGCCCGGCAATGTATGCCTAGTTCTTTGCCAAAATGAGCCTTTTTGGGTTTTCCGTTGCACAGCGTCCCGGACCCCTGGACCGCCCTCGACGCCTTTCCTATGATCCGTTGCTGCTATCTTCCGGTTCGGGTACGGAGAACCATGGAGGAGCCGGGCTGATGCAGGATCGAAATTTATCGCGAGTCCCCGGGCTGCCCGGACCAGACAGTCAATTCGCGACGATAGGCGGGCCGGCGATCCAGGCGATCCCCTTACGAGGTGGCGATGGCGAAGCGCATCAGTTGTTATCCGCTTCGGATCGCCGTGACCTCGCCATGATTGCGAGCATCCGGCATATTGATGCTGGTGCGCAATTGTTTGAAGCTGGAGCCCGGGCACAGGCGATCTTCAATATCGTATCGGGAGTGGCAAAGGTATCTGAGGATCTGGCGGATGGTCGCCAGGCTACCGTGGCTTTCTTCTTCGTCAATGATCTCCTGGGCATGTTCGAAAGTGACCATTATATCTACACTGGAACGGCGGTGACTCCACTCACCGTCTACTGCCTTCCGGTCGATGCCCTCGAGCGATTGCTGCTGCGGGAACCTTCGCTGCAAATGCATTTCCTGTGCAAATTATCGCACGAATTGCGGGCATCACAGCGGCAAGCAATTGCGCTGCGTCGCTATAGCGCGATGCAGAAGATGGCGCTGTTTCTCGACTTCATGGCCCTGCATCCAGAAATGCAGGTCGATGCAACGGGACTGATGAAAATTCCTATGAGCCGTGCCGACATTGCTGACTATATCGGCTTGACGACGGAGAGCGTCAGTCGAGCGCTGCATCGGCTGTGCAACGAGGGGATCGTCGAACTGGTGACCTCACATCAATTCCGCATCCATGATAGAGCACGGCTGGATCGTCTGGTGGGTGGCGACGGCGCGGTAAGTCTGTTCCGCCAGAAAGGAGGTTAGACGGATAAGTGATTTTTGTGGGTGCCAGACATGAACGCACTTGGAACATTTGTCTGTTTTCTTGTCCGAAAACGGCATCTTCGGTGATCTCATCGGCAGGCTAGATTCTCGGACAAGCGACGTAAATGGAACCTTGGCCCCTTCGAGATCAGCACCAGTGCTACCCGACTTAATGACTAAGCCTTGCCGGGCATAATCCCGGTTGGGCCCCGATCAGTCGTGACATTGAGCCTTTGGGTTGTAATCAGATCGATCGGATATCGATCCGTCTGGGCGATGGCGCCGCGCTGATTCACGTCATAAGCCGACAGAGATCGAACCTTTATGTCATTCGTTCGGGCATAGCGGTAGGGTGGCAACAGCGGCCAAATAAGAGGCGGTGAGTCAACCTGATCAGGCGTGACAGATGCGTGATGTCTCATGGATTTTCCTACTCAATCTCGATGTGATGCACGAATCATGAAGTCCCTTGGTTAGAGGGGGCCAGCAGTTTAATGTTCTACGCCCCCACATCGGCCACAGTCCTGTTCTTGCCTGAAATATCGCATGAAACCTCCTTAATTGGTTGCAGAAAAGATTGGATCGGCACAGGAGCCGTTCGCGCACATTGCATTCATGCGCGCGCCCCTCGCGGCTACCGGCATGAAAAATCGGGTGTACGCCCGTGGTCGACCCGTCTCTGGTGATGCTGCTCGTCGGCGGCAATTGACGCATCGGAGGAGGAAGGCAGGTCCCCCGTTCCGCCATGCCATCCGTCGATACGGCAGGCTGCCGGGATGTCGTCGAGAAACATGGAAGGCTGCATTTTTCCATATCGGAACCCGGCATGGGACACCGTAACGAGCTGACGACCCCGGGTCAGCGCCACATAGGCCAGCCGGCGTTCCTCCGCGAGATCGCCGAACGACGGCGGGAATACGCCCTGTTCCCAAGACGGCAGGAACACGTGATCGAACTCGAGGCCCTTGCTCTTGTGCAATGTCATCATCTGGATGTGGTCGTCGACGTCGCGCTCATCCGCGGGACCGCCACTCGCCAGCGCGGCGTGATCGAGGAGATCACGCGCCCCATGAAACCCGCCGGTGATCATGATCAGTTCGCGCAAATTCTCGATCCGCTCGGCCGCTTCCTCGGCACGGCTATCCCGCCACATCTGCCAGTATCCCGTCCGTTGGAGCAGGGTAAATAGCCGGTCGGCGAGAGTATCTGGCAAAGCCTCCCCCTGACCGCGAACCGCATCGGCGAACGCGAGTGCGATTGCGCGGCTGCGCGGCGGCAGCGGCGCGGTCTCGATCGCGGCCAGCAGCGAGCATTGCCGCCAGCTGGCCTCCTCCT
>NZ_JBMFGY010000242.1:0-3195 GCF_049977125.1 Acidiphilium sp.
GAGCGATGATATCTACAAGCGAGTCCTGACCTGGTGGCTGTATCGCGGCGACGGACAGCGGTTTTCAATTCAATGGCTTCGACGGCGCGTGGCGCGGTTCATCTACGGCGCGAACGGGTTGGATATATCGCTCAATCTGATCCAGAATATCAGCGTAAAATATACGGCGGCGGCGCAGATTACGATTACAGTACCAACCGGCACATCAAGCCAGTTTTTTCAACAATGTGTTGCAAATGGCGTTCTCGCGCTGCCGTTTCAGAATACCTATACAATCGTGGTGGGGTAAATGCCTGTTTTCATCTTCGCGAACAACATCAACACGACGCTGGCCGATGCGCTCACTTCAACTGCGACCACGATCACGCTGGCTTCGAGCGCGGGCCTCCCGTCCATCCCTACCGGATCATATCTCGCCATCACGTTGAACGACGCAGCCACGCGGTCGGTGTTTGAGGTATGCTGGGCAACGGCGGTATCAGGGGCCAACCTGACGGTGCTGCGGGGCCAAGAAGGCACGGCGGCGCAATCGTGGTTGGTGGGCGACTACGCCTATGCGGCGGTCACGGATGCGGGGCTGGCTTCGCTGGCGAATATCAACGGCTCCGCGTCGGAATCGTTCAGCGCGGCGAACGCGGCGGCGGGATCGTCGCAGGTCGCGCCGATCAGCCAGCTTTTCGATGTCTCTCACCAAAACATCACAGCATCCACGACGATTACGGCGATCGCGCTACAAACAGTTGTTCTTTGCCTCAATTCATCTGCGATCACAGTCACACTTGAGCCGGGAACAATATATGGACAGAGTGTCGAGATTATCGCGGGAGGTCTCGGCGGGCAGGTCACTGTTGTTAGCTCCGTATCATCCGGCACACCGTTTTTCTCATTCCCCGACGGGACGACAGCTTATTCATGGCCGATAACCGTATATGCGTCTGCCAGACTGCGTGCGACATGGGATGGCGGGAATTGGCGCTGTCAGCATACTGACATCCCAAAGGGCATTCAGGTATTCACCACGTCCGGCACGTTCACTGCCCCCCCCGGCGTTACTCAAGTGAAGGCAACGGTTGTAGGCGGTGGCGGCGGTGGCTCGAATTGTGACGCGACATCAACATCTACATCGTCAACGGACGCATCTGGCGCGGGCGGCGGTGCTGGCGGCGCTGCCATCGGTGTCTTCACCGTTACCCCAGGCACCGGCTACGCAATCACGGTCGGCGCTGGAGGGGCGAGCCAAACAGGTGGTAGCAGCAGTTCCTTTGCCTCGTTCTGCTCCGCTACGGGCGGGAGCGGTGGTTCTTTCCAAACGACTGCCTCAAGCGCGGGCGCTCCGGGCGGGACTGGTTCTGGCGGCCAGATCAATATCACTGGCGGCATCGGCAGCGACGGTCAAGGCAACGGTTTAGTTTTTGCGGGCAATGGAGGCGCTTCTATTTTCGGCGGTGGTGGACGTGCGGGTGAGCATGGCGGAGAGCCGGGGCAGGCTTATGGTTCGGGCGGCGGGGGTGCTTATGATGCCTCCGCAACCAGCACGACCTATAACGGCGGCGCTGGCGCGGCTGGCATTGTGATCTTGGAATATTGATCATGTACGCACTCATCAATAACGGCGTCGTTACCGAACTCTTCACCCCGCCATCTGGCTTTACGCTCGCGGAGTGCTTTCATCCTGACGTGGCGGCACAATTCGTTGCGGTAGGATCGGCAACCGTCGCAGTCGGGTATCTCTACAGCGGCGGCGTCTTTAGCGCACCGCCAGCACCACCGGCACCCACGCTCGCCCAGCAGGCCACCGCCGCCATTGGCAAAGGCATCGCCATCACGTCAACCGGCACCCCGGCGCTCGATGGGACGTATGCTTGCGATGAAACGGCGCAAGGCCAGCTTAACCGCGTGGCAGGCTACATCACGACAAACGGCAAGTTTCCTGCCGGGCTTACCGCAATGCCTTGGCCGGATATAAGCGGCGTCGTGCATGAGTTCGCCACCACGGCAGAGTTCCAGGCGCTTGCATCAGCCGTCGCCAATTACGTGGTTGAACTCGACGCGGTGATTATGGGTCTCGCCACCACGCTGCCAGCGGCTTCCGCGACAATACCATGACCTACCTCACCGACCTCTACGCCGTCCTCAAAGGCGACGGCATCGCGCTTGACGAAACCGAGGCGGCGCTGCTCGGCATCCCGAACGGCGAGACGATCAGCCTCTATGAAGCGATGCAGGCGCGGCATGGGAGCACGCTCGCGCATATCGCGTGCGCCCTGCTGTGGCTGGTGCAGGAACATCACTGCCGCGATCAACTCGCCAATGTGCCGATGCAGCCGAACAACTACATCCGCGCATTCATCCTCCTATGCGTGCCTATCGCCGCCGTCGCCCGGCTGATTTGGTGGCTCGTATGATTGACTTAGAAGGTAGGGAAATGGCCGCTGATCCATCTGACTATTGGCGTGGCGTGACTGATCAGGCGATCAAAGCGTTGCAGACGCAGAGGTCGGAGGACCGGGCCGATACCATGAAATGGATATCTGACCTCAAAACCAAAATAGACGACCAGTCGAGACAAACTGCGGCCGAATTTCATGCTCAAAGCGTCAAGCTTGATGACCTGATCACGAAAGCGACGATCGCGGATGGGCGGTCGCAGCAGCGCGCGGATGACACGGCTCGACTGGTGCGGCGCATCACGTGGTTGATTTCGCTTACGGCAATTTTGGGCGGATTGATCGGGGTAGTGATCGAATCGCGCATTCATATTTTCGGGCTGTAATTCATCCGTGAGGTTCCAATGCGCGATCAAGTCAGCCACGAGATCAACCGCCTGCGCCGCGATCTGGACGCGCTCGAAGCGCATCTCCGCGAGGGCCAGGATATTGCGGCGTGGCATGAACTGCCGCCAGCCGCGCCGCGTGGGGTCCATCGAACCCAAGTGTTGATCGTGACCACGCTCGGCACCGTCGCCGCCATCGGCCTGATGGCTTTTGGGCTGATTCATTCTTTATAATTTAGGGATTTTCCGATGAGCAGCACAAGCGTTCCGATCGACAATGTCAATCTGGTGGTGCTAAGCGGCGCGGTCACGGTTGCGCCTGGGGTGGTGAGCGGGGCGGCGGCGGGCGCGCTGGCCGTACCTCAATCGACCGTCAATCAAGCGAACGGCGTGGCTGGATTGGACGCAAACAACACAATCAG
>NZ_JBMFGY010000243.1:0-3182 GCF_049977125.1 Acidiphilium sp.
AGGTCGCCGGCACTCAGATGATCGACCTTGCCGATCTCACCGTTGAACAGCGCGATGAAGAAGGTCTGGCCAAAGCAGGACAGAGCCATGAGGAGCAGACCGAATCCCAGCGGGCGCCAATGGCCGGACAGCAGACTGAGATAGCCGCCCACGCTCAGACGTGATCCCGTGCGCAGGCGAGGCAGACCGCAATGGCCGGGTCGAGCGTCAGACGCCGCGGTTCGATCGGTTCGTCGCATTTGACGCAGATGCCGTAAGTGCCGGCGGCGACGCGGGCAAGCGCCTGGTCGATCCGCGCTAGTTCGATGGCGCGGCGGCGTTCGGTGGCCAGCGCCATCGATTGCGCCTGCATCGCATCGATCCGCGACAAGCGCCCGACGGAGGTCTGGTCCAGTTCGACCGGGGCGCGGCTATCGGCGGCATCGGCGCTGGCGGTGTTCAGCGCGGCGCGCATGTCCGCGAGGCGCTGACGGATCGCTGCGGCTTCGTCTTCGTTCATCGGACCATCAGGACGGGGATGCGGCAGGAGCGAAGCATGGCCGTGGTCGTGCTGCCGATGACAAGGTTACGGATGCGCGAGTGACCATAGGCCCCGATGACCAGCAGTCCGAAACATTCCTGTTCGGTGATCCGCGCGATGGTGGTTTCCGGGTCCCCGGGTTCGATCCGGGTGGTGACGATTGCGCCGCAGCGTTCGATCTGCGTTTTGGCGTCGTCGAGTTGGGCGCGGCGCGGCTGATCAGCGGTGCCGACCGCGAGGATTTGCACCTGCAAGCCGCGCAGCAGCGGTGATTGTGCAAGAAAACCCATGGCTTTGCGGATGCTGGCACCGCCGTCATGCGCAATCAGCACGCGTTCGATCGGTCGGAACGCGCGTGCGGCGGCCAGGATGGGACAGATACTGGCGCGGGCGACGCGTTCCAGATTGGCCCCAAGGTGAAGCTTGGCGAAATCCGCCGCCTCGCCGCGTTTGCCGAGCACGACGATGCTGTGGCTGGTTTCGCGCGCGGTCAGGGTTTCAACCAGCGAGCCGTTGAGTTGGGTGGTGGTGACGGCAACACCCGCCGCGCGCAAAGGGGGGGTGGCCGCCTGGAGGATGGCGCGGCCCTTGGCGAGACCCACGCGCGCCTGCGCTGCCTCGACCTCGGTGAGTTGCTCCAGCAGCGCCTCGTTCGATTTGAAACCGATCGCGCCGCTCAAATTGGCGACCGAAGCGTGTTCGCGGTGATGATCGAGCACATGGAGCAATTCGATCTCGCCTCCAAGGCGCTGCGCCAGCCAGAGCGCATGGTCGCAGACGCTTTGGGTGTAGATCGAGCCATCGAGGCAGCCGATAATCTGAGTCATGGACGGTTTCCTTATTTTTCAGCCGTGTTCGAGCAGTTCCAGCGCATCCGGTTTGTCGTGGATGGCGAGGCGGTCAACAATGGTGGCGCTGGCTTCGTTGAGCCCGACCACTTCAACGATCGTGCCGTTGCGGCGCAGTTTCAACACCACCTTGTCGAGCGATTCGACCGCCGAGATGTCCCAGAAATGGGCGTGGGTGAGGTCGATCCGCACGCGTTCCACCGCCTCGGTCAGGTCGAATGCCGTGTTGAAAGTGACGGTGGAGGCGAAAAACACCTGACCGGTGACACGGTAGATGCGCAGGGCCCCATCGTCACGCAATTCGCTGTCGATCCGTACCAGTTGCGCGACCTTGAACGCGAAAAACAACGCGCTGAGCAGCACGCCGACACCGACCCCGGCAGCGAGGTTGTTGGTGGCAACAACGATGCCGACGGTCGCAAGCATCACCACGCTGGAACTTTTCGGGTAGGTGCGCAGGTTGCGCAGCGAGCGCCAGTTGAACGTGCCGATCGAGACCATGATCATCACCGCGACCAAGGCGGCCATCGGGATGACGCGCAGCCAGGGGCCGAGCACCACGATCAGGATCAGCAGGAACACGCCGGCGGACAGGGTGGAAAGCCGACCGCGCCCCCCGGATTTGATGTTGATCACCGACTGGCCGATCATCGCGCAACCGGCCATCCCACCGAGAAAGCCGGCGACCATGTTAGCGAGGCCGAGACCGATGTTTTCGCGATTGCGGTTGCTCGGTGTATCGGTCAGGTCATCGACAATGCTGGTCGTCATCATTGTTTCCAGAATGCCGACCAGCGCCATCGAGATCGAGAAGGGCAGCACGATCATCAACGTGTGGAGCGTGAAAGGCACATGGGGGATCAGCAGATGCGGCAGGCCGTCCGGCAGTTGACCCATGTCTCCCACGGTGCGAACCGGAATGTGGAAAAACACGGCAGCGAGGGTGAGCAGAGTGATCGCGATCAGCGGCGAGGGGATCGCCTTGGTGAAGCGCGGCAACCCATAGACGATGACCAGGCCAACCGCGACCATGGCATAGGTCTGCCAGGTGACATTGGTGAGCTGCGGAATCTGCGCCATGAAGATCAGGATGCCGAGCGCGTTCTCGAATCCGGTGATCACCGAACGCGAGACGAAGCGCATCAACACCGCAAGGCGCATCGCACCGAAACCGATCTGCAGCAGTCCGGTCAGGATGGTGGCGGCGAGCAGATATTGCAGGCCGTAATCGTGCACCAGCAGCACCATCAGCAGCGCGACCGAACCGGTGGCGGCGGAAATCATACCCGGTCGCCCGCCGGCGAAGGCAATGACGATGGCGATGCAGAACGATGCATCGAGCCCGACCACCGGCGAGACACCCGCGATGATCGAGAACGCGATGGCTTCGGGGATCAGAGCAAGGGCGACGACCATGCCGGCAAGCAGATCGCCGCGGATGTTGCCGAACCACTCGGTGCGGATGTTGGAGAGGGACATGAAACTCCTGAACGCGACAAAATGAACCCGCGATGAAACGGGGGGGATTTCGGGCCATGCCGGGTTGGGAGCGGGGCGCACCGATCGGCGCATCCTTGGTATCCTGATCCACAAATCCGCAGCATGGCTGAGCCGGCATCTGTGTTGATGCCGAGAGCGAGACAGAATTGCTGCGGATCGATCTACATTGGACCGGCGATATTCCAGGGAGGGCGCGTTTCGTTGTGTAAACGCGTGTTGCGGCGCAACACGGCTCGTGTAACCGAAGGTCTTGCGCGACGCAATGCTCGTAACTGCCGTTCATCAGCGCCGCGATGCCTGAAAGTGCTACGCCC
>NZ_JBMFGY010000244.1:0-3179 GCF_049977125.1 Acidiphilium sp.
TTTTCGCGTTCGATCAGGCGCAGACAGTTTTGCAGCGCCGTGCGTTCCTCCTCGGCGGTGCGGTCGCCCTTGATGTCCTTCAGCCGATCCTTCACGCTTTTCGCGGTCAGCTTGCCCTTGTCGGTCTTGGCGTCGAACAACAGCCCGTCTTCGCCGCCCTGTTCCTCGTCGAGTTCTTCGATCTTGCGCGCCAGTTCCTCCGCCGTGGCGTCCAGCGCCTCGCAGGCGGCAAGTTCATCGGCGAAGAACCGGGCGGCGATCAGCGGCGGGGGGATCAGCTCGGCCTTCAGCTTGCGCTTGCCCAGGGTGATATCCGGCGTTTCGGTGAATTTACCGTCCTCGTTCCTGACCAGATTGCGGATCACCCGCGCCACCGCCCAGCCGTCGAGCGCGATGAGATAGACATCATCCTGCATCGTCTCGGCCCAATAGGTCATCAGATGCTGATAGACATCGTAGCGATCGATCAGCGGCAGATCGGCGAAGCGGGCGAGCAGATCCTCGGCCAGGGTTGCGATCAGGCGTTTGGGTTTGTCGCCCACCGCTATCGTGCGCAACGCGTCGAGATGCGCGGCACGCCAGAGGGCGAACACGCCGCGCAATTGTGCCGCGAACGCGGCGAATTCGGCATGGTCGAGAATGGTCTGCTTCACGGCAGAGGGTGCCACTTGCGGCGTGGCGTAGCCCGCGCGGTCGCCGGGGCCGAACAGGGTGGCGCGCACCGAGGGCAGCACCGCCCAATAGGGGGCAAGCGCGTCGATATCCCGCACCGGAATGCCGCCTTTCAGATGGGCCTCGATATCCTGCAAATCCTCCGGCGCCGCGGAATCGATGTAGCGGGGGATGTTGAGGTTGAAATCCTGCCGTTCGATTTCGGCCAGCGGCACCATGCGGGAATAGCGCTCGATGGTGAGCTGGCGGGTGAAGGCATCGACGATCTTGTGCAGATCCTGGTCGCGCAGGCGGTTCTTGTTGCCGTCCTTCACGAAGCCCTTCGAGGCATCGATCATGAAAATGCCGGTGCGGGCGTGGGCGTTTTCCTTGTCGAGCACAATGATGCAGGCGGGAATGCCGGTGCCGTAGAACAGATTGGCCGGCAGGCCGATGATGCCCTTGATGATGCCGCGTTTGATCAACGCGCGGCGGATTTCAGCCTCCGCATTGCCGCGAAACAGCACGCCGTGCGGCATGACGATGGCGCCCTTGCCGGTCGTTTTCAGCGAGGCCACGACATGGAGCAGATAGGCATAATCGCCGTTCTTCGCCGGCGGCACGCCGGGGGCGAAACGGTCGAACGGGTCGTTGGCGGGATCGAGCCCGGTGCTCCATGCCTTGTCGGAAAACGGCGGGTTGGCGACCACGAAGTCGAAGGTTTTCAGCGTGCCGTCGTTGTTGAGGAAGTGCGGGGCGGAGAGGGTGTTGTCGCGCCAGATGTCGGCGGTCGGGCTATTGTGCAGCACCATGTTCATCCGCGCGAGGGCGCGGGTGGCGACGTCTTTCTCCTGGCCGTAGATGGTCAGGTCGAACGGCGCTTCGTCATGCGCCTTGAGCAGCAGCGAGCCGGAGCCGCAGGTGGGGTCGTAGATAGTCTGGGCGGCGCTGCGGGCGGCGCCGATGCCGATCGCCTTGGCCATGATGCGTGAGACCTCGGCCGGGGTGTAGAATTGACCCTTGCTCTTGCCCGATTCGGTGGCGAAGTGGCGCATGAGATATTCATAGGCATCGCCCAGAATATCATCGCCCTCGGCGCGGTTCTTGCGGAAATCCAGCTCCGGCCGGCTGAAAATGCCGACCAGGCTGGAGAGCCGATCGACCATTTCCTTGCCGGAGCCGAGCTTGTCGGGGTCGTCGAAATCGGCGACGTCGATCACGCCCTTGAGGTCGTTCGCCTCGGCGAGTTTGGCAATGATGGTGTTGATTTTCTCGCCAATGTCCTTCTGGCCGCGCAGGGCGAGCATATCGGCAAAGCTGCCGCCAACGGGAACGTCGATCACCGCGTTGGGGTCGCCGGCGTATTTGTCCGAGACGTATTTCACGAACAGCAGGACCAGCACGTAGTCCTTGTATTGCGAGGCATCCATGCCGCCGCGCAACGCATCGCAGCTGGCCCAGAGGGAGCTGTAGATTTCCGATTTTTTGACCGCCACTGAGGCCTCCCGCTATCGTCGTCGAAATTGTATGTCGTGCCGCGTCGGACGCGGATGATGGTGGTTCCTAGGTTTGTTGCCCGGCCAACGCCGCCCGAACGTCATTCAATGTGACCATCAGGGTCATCGGGTCGATCGGCGAGGAGTCGAAGCCGAGGGCAAGATAGAAGGCTTTGGCCGGTTCGGAAATGGCATGGACCACGATGCCGCGGATACCGATGGTTGCCGCCGCGTTCACAATGCGCATGGCGGCGTCCTGGAAGAGCGCGCGGCCGAGACCCTGGCGTTGGGCGCTCTGGTCGATCGCCAACCGCGCCAAGACCGCGACGGGGATGGGATCGGGCACGTTGCGGCGAAATCGGCCCACTGCTCCGCCCAGGGTGATCGCACCCGAGGCGATGGCGTAATAGGCGACCACGCGGGCACCGTCCGTCGCCACGAAGGTGCGGGTGGCACCGCTGGCCTGATTGCTGCGGGCGCGGCGTTTCAGCCAGTCATCGAGGCTTGGGGCACCGCTGTTAAAATCGGCGAGATCATGATGATCCGCGAGAGGTTCCGGCGGGGACAGAGCCACGGCTATTTCCAGGGCGGCCTGGTCTGCATGCTGCGTTGCAGCCGCGCGTTCGGGCGTGGCGGTTCATCGAGCCGCGCGCGGAACGCCTCGGAAGCGTCCGGTGTCGCGATGAACAGAGTGCGATCGAGCAGCGCCTCTTCAGCTGCGCGACGTGCCGCTTCGAGCACGAAATCGGTCTTGGATTTGCCGGTCAGCGCCGCGGCGCGATCGATCAAGCCGCGATCATCGGGCTTGATCCGCAGGTTGAGGGTTTCGCGTCGGTTCGTCGGTTTTGCGGCCGGTACAGCTTTGTCCATGATGAATAGCGTAGCTCGCCGTACCGCGTTTGTCATTACGCATTTTGCGCGGATTTCGACTGGTGCCGCTGCTATTCGCCGTGCTCAGTCAACGTCCCTTCCGCCTGTTGGCGAGCTTCTTCAGCCAGAGTTTCGATAATTCCCCGCTCCCCGACCGGCTGT
>NZ_JBMFGY010000245.1:0-3170 GCF_049977125.1 Acidiphilium sp.
CGCCGGCAACCAGCCGGTTTTGCGTTGGACCGCCGCGAGGGATGATTTGATATTGTACCACCGCTTCGCACTGATCTTGTGCCGAGCGGGGCGGAAGCCTGCCAGGATCGGCCGCAATAGGGCCGGGTCGCAGGGCAGAGCGGCGGGTAAGGTGCCGTCACGGTGACGAGGACGTCGGGCCTCGATCCACGCGACATCCCTTCTGAGGCTGTTCAGTTGCGTCTCTTTCAGCGTTCCGCTTGCTGCGAGAGCTGCGATCGCCTCGGCAAAGGTTGTCGGCGGTATCTTACCCACAACGGTATCGCCGGCGAGACGCACGCGTGCATTTTCCGGGAGGTCGGCCGACGTGGGATCGACCACCGCCGGGACGGGGGAATTGTCCGATGGCATCGAGTCCGGGGAACCAGCACCGTCTCGATTGGTCATCGCTCCCGGTGCGCCTGTGCATTCATCACTGGCCGGGTCACTCGGTGCCAGACCCGGAGTACCTGAAACCGAGGCCGACTCCACGTTCGGTCCGCCGATAGCTTCAGCGTTCCGGAACGCATCGCCGACCTTGGCAGATGCGAGCGCTGCGTAGTTGCCGAATAAATCGTCTTGCATCAGGCGTTGCCTTGCACGTGCATGCGTGATCGGCTGCGCGCATGGGCGCTCAGTCGGGATACCGTCAATCCGTGATTGTATACCATTACGCTTATGACGGTGGCCCAAGGCCGGCTCAAGGCCGGAGAAATGCGGCTGCACGGTCAATTTCAAATTCTCTCGCGGTTCGAGGCGAGGAAGACGGCTAAATCTGCCTCGGAGACACGAACGGCGCGTCCGATGCGGTAAATGCTGAGCGAACCGTCAGCGACGCGACGGCGAACTGTTGCTAATGAAACGCCCAAAACGCCAGCGACCTCGCGCAGCGAGAGCATGCGACACAGCGGCGGTGAGACAGGTGCCGGCATCACGCCACCTCGCTGGATTGGGCGCGGCGGAACGGCGGCGCAATCTTCGCCAGCGGTTGTTGCTGGAGCCACGACAGGCCATGTGCAAAGTCTATGAGCGTGCGCCGTCCTACTTTACGGGCCCGTAGACGATCAGTAGCGATGAGTTGATATGTAACGCTTCGTGAAATTCCCGTTCGCTCGACCCATACTGATATCGTAACAAAATGAGGATCTTGGGTGATTAACATGTCGCGGCTCCTTAGTTGGATGTCCGCGGATGATTGGGGATTCTGAGATGCCCGGAAATTATGCCGCTACTGCTCACCGCCGCTTTTTGGTCAAGCCGGAGGCAAGTTAGACTCATATTTTCGGTAGCGGGCCAGAATTTCCCGGACAGTTCGTACGGAAATACGATTGCCTTCTAGAGTCATTCGTCGTGCAATCGATGCCGCGCGATGACGCGCAGGCAGCGCGGATGCATCAAATAATGCCATGACCCGAGCCGACCGCCGGGCGGAGACCTCCCGGCGGACCATCGCCGCCTTCTGGCCACCCTTGCTCTTTCCCGCTTCGAACGCGGAGATCCGATCGATCTCGTTCACGCGTCGCGCGAACGCGGTCTCGGCCTCATCAATCCCACGTGCGGCGGACGGCTTCGCGAAGCCAGGACCAGTCCTGACCTCTTTAGGCCGGAACCGGATCCTGTGATCTCGGCAGAGGAGGTCATCTGCCGGAATCGTTCCTATCATGAAATTGTTGCGTCGCTTGTTGAACTCATCCTCGTTCACCACCGTCCCACCAGCCCGGTGAACCGCCTTGATCGCCGCGATCGCCGCCTCAGGATCGTGTCGTGGGTCCTGCATCGACATCGGCAACGGCTTCACCCGAGGCGCGCGAGGACGCCGCTGTCGCAGGATCGGTTCAACCAGATCTGCCAAACCACCATCTCTGTTGTCGTCCCGTTCCTTGGTCATCCTGGCCATCTTAATGTTACCGTCCCCCAAGTGGAGCATGCATAGACAGCCCATTCCTCCATGAGATGGCGTCTCCGATCGAAAAAATCCGTCCGCCGATATGCTGCCACTACCTTGTCGTTCACCGTATGGGCGAGCGCGGTTTCGACCACCTCATGGGGATAGTCGGTCGCCTCGGCCGCCCAGTCGCGGAAGGTCGAGCGGAACCCGTGCGTTGTGATGTCGTCGCGACCCATGCGCCGCAGCAAGGCGAGCATCGCCATGTTGCTGAGCGCCGTTCCCGCCCTTCCTCCCGGAAACACGAAGGCCGATGGCGCCGGTGATACGGCACCCTGCCGTGCACGCGTCAGGATCGCTACAACCGGGTCTGCCAACGGCACCCTATGCTCGGCCTTGCGTCCCTTCACCCGCCAGTCCGGAATCGTCCAGATTCGCGCGCCGAGGTCGATCTCCTTCCAGGTCGCACCGATCGCGTCGCCCGTGCGCACGGCGGTCAGGATGGTTAACGCCAATGCCTGCGCCGCCAAGCCGTCCTGCGTCATCAGCTCGCCCATGAATCCGGGCAGATCCCGCCAGCGCAGGGCGGCGTGGTGCGCCACCCGCGCGATTCGCCCCTTCGCCGGCAGGACATTCTCGAGCAGACCCTTCCACCGCGCCGGATTGTCGCCCTGCCGCCACCCCTTGGTCGTCGCGTAATCCAGCACCGCCTCGATCCGCCCTCGCAATCGGCTCGCAGTCTCCGGCTTGGCAGTCCAGATCGGCTTCAGCGCCCGGATCACGAGATCGAGATCGATCGCTGCGACCGGCGTTTGCCCCAGCACCGGATAGGCATAGGTCGACAAGGTCGCGCGCCACTGCCCCGCGTGCTTGGCATTGCTCCACCCTGCCCGATGCGCCTCAATATAGGCCTCAGCGCAATCAGCGAAACTCTTCCCCCGGACGATCTTCGCCTCCCGCACGGCACGCCGCTGTTCGATCGGGTCGATCCCCTCAAGCAACAGCCGCCGCGCTTCGAGCGCCCGCATCCGCGCTTCGGCCAGGGGAATCACCGCCACCGGTCCCAGGCCCATTTCCCGCGCCTTTCCCCTCAGCATGAACCGGAACGACCAGGATTTGGCGCCCGACGGCGCGATCTGCAGGTAGAGATTATTGCCATCCCCATAAAGCCCGGGCACCGTCGCCCGCGCGACTTTCAGAGGGGATAATCTATTCACCAAGCGCGCCATGCTCCGAATCTTACCCAAGAAATCACCCACGTGGAAGA
>NZ_JBMFGY010000246.1:0-3168 GCF_049977125.1 Acidiphilium sp.
CTCGCCCGGCACGACACCGAATTCCCCCCCGACTCCGACCCCATCACCCTCAAACCCCGCCGCCTCGCCTTCATCCCGCCGCCCTGAGCCAGGCATCACCGATCGGCTCTTGCCAACCCGCCCTGCATCCGATCAACCTGCCGAACCCGCCGCTCCCGGACCCAAGGACATCTTTCATGGCCGCCCGAACCTATTACGCCCCGCCCGGCGGCTTGCCGCCACAAACCGAGCTGCTCACCGGTCGCGCCACCTTCACCACCGCCTATGCCGTCATTCCCAAAGGCGTGCTGCGGGACATCGTCACCAGCGCCCTGCCGTTCTGGAGTGATGCCCGCGTCTGGATCATCGCCCGCCCGCTCACCGGCTTTGCCGAAACCTTCGCGCAATACATCGTCGAACTCGCCCCCGGCGGCGGCAGCGACCAGCCGGAACCCGACAAGGACGCCGAAGCCGCCCTGTTCGTGGTCAACGGCCGCCTCACCATCATGCTCGCGGGCCAACCCCACACCCTCGAACCCGGCGGCTTCGCCTATCTCCCCCCCGCCAGCGGCTGGACCCTGCGCAACAACACCGAAGCGGGCGCCACCTTCCACTGGATTCGCAAAGCCTACGAGCCGGTCGAAGGCCTGCCCACCCCCCCGCCGCTCTTCACCAACGAGGCCGCAATCCCCCCGACGCCGATGCCCGGCACCGCGGGAAAATGGGCCACCACCCGCTTCGTCGATCCCGCCGATCTCCGCCACGACATGCATGTCACGATCGTGACGCTTCAGCCCGGCGCGGTCATCCCCTTCGCCGAGACCCATGTGATGGAACACGGGCTCTACGTGCTCGAAGGCAAGGCGGTCTATCGGCTCAACCAGGATTGGGTCGAGGTCGAAGCCGGCGATTTCATGTGGCTGCGCGCCTTCTGCCCGCAAGCGTGCTACGCCGGCGGGCCGGGTAATTTCCGTTACCTGCTCTACAAGGATGTCAACCGCCACCCGAAACTCGCCGCCCCGTTCGCCACGAAATCCCAGCGATGACCCCGATCATCGCCCGCCCCCTGACCCGGCAGGATTTCGCCCCCTTCGGCGAGGTGATCGATCCCGCAGGCGCTGCCCACTACCCGATCAACAACGGCCACTGCGAACGCTATCACGCCCTCGCGGCAGCAGAAGCGATCGGGCCGGAGGCGCGCGTGCTGATCTCGCTCGCCCGCTCGCAACCCTACGCGATGCCGCTCACCCTCGCGATGGTGGAACGCCACCCGCTCGGCAGCCAGGCGTTCATCCCGCTCTCGCCCCGGCCATTTCTCGTGGTGGTCTGTCATGCCGGAAACACCGGCCCCGAAACGCCGCTCGCCTTCCTCACCGCGCCGGGTCAGGGGATCAATTACCGGCGCAATACCTGGCACGGGGTCCTAACGCCGCTCGCCGCCGCGCAGGATTTCATCATCGTCGATCGCGGCGGCGCGGGCGTCAATCTCGAGGAATTCCATTTCCCCTCCCCCTACAACATCCACCTCCCGCCCAAACCCGCAGGATAATCCGCCGCCCCCGTCAAACCATAATCAGCGGCAGAGCGCTACGCCATGCCCAGCGCGCGCCGATAGACATCGATCAGCATCTCCTGCTCCTCAATCTCCGCCGGCTCCTGCTTGCGCATCCGGATCAGCTGACGCAGCACCTTCACATCGAACCCGGCCGATTTCGCCTCGGCATAAATATCCTTGATATCGGAGGCCAGCGCCTTGCGCTCCTCCTCGAGCCGCTCGATTCGCTCAACAATGCTTTTCAGCCGATCCGCGGCGATGTTGCCGGTCGTCGCGTGGTCTGCAATCGCCTGGTCAGCTTGATCGAACGCCATCGGAAATCTCCAGCCAAAGGGGAGCGCGCGAAATAGAACCGTGGCGGCGGGTGGTCAATGGCGCGCCACCGCCCCCAAAACTTGCCAATCCCCCCGCACCCGCCCAAAACGCCCCTATCCCACCACCGGCAAGGAGAACCCCATGGTCCCGCGTTATTCCCGCCCCGCCATGGTCGCCATCTGGCAGGACCTCAACCGCTACCGCATCTGGTTCGACATCGAATCCCTCGCCGCCGACGCGATGGCAAAAACCGGCGACATCCCGGCCCAAGCCGCCGCCACCATCCGCACCAAAGGCCGCGCCGCGATCGACGCCATGACCGAAGCCGATGTCGCGAAAATCGCCGAAATCGAAGCCGTCACCCGCCACGACGTCATCGCCTTCCTCACCTGGCTCGCCGAATCCATCGGCCCCGACAGCCGCTTCGTCCACCTCGGCATGACCAGCTCGGACGTGCTCGACACCTGCCTCGCCGTCCAGCTCACCCAGGCGACCGACCTCCTCCTCGACGGCATCGACGCCGTCATGGCCGCCCTGAAAAAACGTGCCCTCGAACACAAACTCACCCCCACCATCGGCCGCAGCCACGGCATCCACGCCGAACCCACCAGCTTCGGCCTCAAACTCGCCGGCCACTACGCCGAATTCGCCCGCAACCGCGCCCGCCTCCTCGCCGCACGCACCGAAATCGCCACCTGCGCCATCTCCGGCGCCGTCGGCACCTTCGCCCATCTCGACCCCGCCATCGAAGCCCACGTCGCCGCCCATCTCGGTCTCGCCGTCGAGCCGGTCTCGACCCAAATCATCCCGCGCGACCGCCACGCCGCCTATTTCTGCACCCTCGCCGTCATCGCCTCAGGCATCGAACGCCTCGCCACCGAAATCCGCCACCTCCAGCGCAGTGAAGTCCGCGAAGCCGAAGAGTTTTTCCACGCGGGCCAGAAAGGCTCCTCAGCCATGCCGCACAAGCGCAACCCGGTGCTCTCGGAAAACCTCACCGGCCTCGCCCGCATCGTGCGCGCCTACGCACTCCCCGCGCTCGAAAACGTCACCCTCTGGCACGAGCGCGACATCAGCCACTCCTCGGTCGAACGCGTCATCGCCCCCGACGCCACCATCACGCTCGATTTCGCCCTCAACCGCCTCGCCGGCATGATCGACAAACTGACCATCTACCCCGACCGCATGACCGAAAACCTCGAAAGCCTCGGCGGCGTCGTCCACTCCGGCGAAATCCTCCTCCTCCTCGCCCGCGCCGGCATCTCCCGCGAAGATTCCTACAAAATCATCCAACGCAACGCCATGGCCACCTGGACCAC
>NZ_JBMFGY010000247.1:0-3164 GCF_049977125.1 Acidiphilium sp.
AACCAGTTTCCATAAGATATCTTCTGCGATCTATAATTGTAGAAGCTATTTGCTTTTAGTCGCAGCCACAAATCCATGCTGGATGATCCGGCGAATATTCAGCCCTGATTGCGGTATCGGACCCGGGGTTGCTTTGGAATAACGACTGAGACTTGTTCGACGTTGCGGAAAGCCCTTGGAAACGTCGCCTGCAATCGCACATGGCCGGCCTCGATCGGGCTGCGGGTTGCGGAAACCCTGATGCGAATACCGATCTCACGTGATCAAACCGACGCCCGAAGCGATCAACAGCAGGTTGGTGGCGCGGCCAAACTGGGTGTTGGTCATTCTTTTGGCGAGAGCGAAACCCCACGCGGTGCCGAGCAAGCCCAGCGGGACGCACAGCCACGTTACAGGCGGGATGCCAGAATTGGCGGTACCTGCGTGGTGCATCAGGGCTATGCTGATGAGGCCGATGATCTGTACCGCCAGGATGTAAGGTTGCACGATCGCCCGTTGAGCGATTTTGTCCCAGCCCTTGGTGGCGCACCAGATGGCGACCGGGGCACCAGGCGTGGCCGCAAAGCCGCCCATCACGCCGCCGAGCAGGCCGGCCAGGATGTCGGCCGGGGTCGAGCGTTTGGTTAGGTGCAACGGCGGGCGGACCAGCATGTAGAGGCCGTAGCCTGTGAGCAGGAGTCCGAGGGCGAGATCGTAATGGTCGCCGGCCGCGCGCAGCAGCAGCCAGACGCCCGCAGGCACGCCGATCACGCCGCCGCAAAGGTAGGGGGTGAGCGGTCTCAGTCTGATCGCTTTGCGCAGCAGCAGGAGGCACAGCGCTTGGTTAGCGAGGCTACAGACGAGCATGATCTGGACGACGTCGACAGCATCGTGGCGAAATTGGAAGACGAGGGCGCCGCAAAGCGCGGAGAAGGCGAAACCGGCGATGCCCGACAGCAATGCGGCGATGCCAACCGCCGCGATGGTGCCAAGGCACACCAGCGACTCACCGTGCCCGGCCAGAACCAGGAAATACAGGCCGGTGGCGCCGATCGAAAGCATGGCCGCCGTGCCGGCGTTCAGCCAGTGCTTCTGGGTTGCCACCGGAGCCCACCCGGGGGTAGCGGTGATGATCTGCTGCATGGGCGCGTTCATTGTGGAGGGTTCTTTCCGATTTGTGGCCGCTGGCGGATTGTTCGACGACAATCGACTGGAACGGTCCTGAGCCTCTGTTTCAAAAGATAGCTTTGTCGATGTGCCGGCGGCGACGCGGGCTCAGATCATCGGCGTGATCGCGTGGGCGAAATCGGCGGCGAGCAGGACTGCGGCGACGAAGGGGGCGGCGGTGGCGATGCGCGCGAAGATGGCGGTGATGGTGTTCATGGCGGGTCTCCTTGGGTCAGGTGTTTGGCGATGACCGGAGATAACGCGGGATCAGGGCCGTGGGCTGTGACGGATGTCACGGGCCGCGCGCGGTGATCGCCACAGGAGGCAGATGCTGGCGGATTATGCCAGTCGGCGCGGTCTCTGAATGACTGGGGGGATTCTCAGCCTATCGGCTTTGTGAGCCCCTAATCTGCGCTCGTTTCGGCACGGGATGTCATCATGGATCAGCCTATCGAGATCATGAACCTGAAGCATTCTGCACCGGCTTTTTGCGCTGGTCATAATATCGGAAGGCAATCCCCGGACTGATGCGCCCGAGAAGGACGGCATGGACCGATAGAAATGCCACTGTCCTCCCAGACCAGGGTCCGGAGGATACCGACTGCTGCCGGCTGAGCCGTCAACGTTGAACAGGCACCAGCGAGTAGCTTGTGCTGCGTCCGCCTGCCACGTCCTTTGTGAGAATCCCGTGCGCGATCAGATCGTCGATATCGCGTGACGCGGTGTCCTGGGAACATTTCGCGAGCTTCGCGTATTTCGACGAGGTCAGCTTCCCCTCGAAGCCACCCAGCAATCGGTTGAGCACAAAGCGCTGGCGATCCTGCAAGGCCACGCCAGCATGCATCTCCCAGAAACGCGCCCTCATCAGAACGGATGCCAGAATGATTTCTGCGCCGTCGAACGCGCGATCGAGGCATCCGAGGAACCACTCGATCCAGGTGGTGATGTCCAGGTCGCCCTTCTGCGTGGCTTCCAGAATGTCATAGTAGGCTTTGCGCTCGATCCGAATTTGGGCCGACATGCTGTAGAATCGCTGAGGGCTTTGCTCGGACCGAGCCAGTGCCATGTCTGCGATGGCCCGCGCGATGCGCCCGTTCCCGTCGTCGAACGGATGGATTGTCACGAACCACAAATGGGCGAGGGCGGCGCGCAAGACCGGATCCAGGGAGTTCTCGTCATTGAACCAGGCGAGGAAAGCACGCATCTCGCGATCGACCAACGGCGCGGCTGGGGCTTCATAGTGAACGCGCTCCCGGCCCAGCGGACCGGAGACGACCTGCATGGGACCTGACCTGCCATCGCGCCATGCGCCGACCCGGATCTTCGTCATGCCGCTGCGCCCCGTGGGAAACAGCGCGGCATGCCAGTCGAACAGGCGCGCCTTCGTGAGCGGCGCCATATAATTCTGAGTCGCATCGAGCATCATCTCGACCACGCCCTCGATGTTTCGATCGACAGGCGCCAGGGCGCCGATGTCCATGCCCAACCGGCGGGCAATCGACGATCGGACCTGTTCGCGATTGAGCACTTCGCCTTCAATCTCATTCGATGTCAGGATTTCCTCGGTAAGCGACTGAAGGACGGCTTCGGCGCGCAACGGGAAGCCAAGCCCTTCCATGCGCCCGATCAGCCGGCCCTGGTGATGACGCACCGCGGCTAACTTGGTCGCCAGTATTTCATGGCTCCAGTGGAATTTTGGCCAGTCGGCCAGAGTGTGGATGTAGGTCGCCATTCGCCGCACCTTTCGCGGAGAATATGGCACATAATCTCCGCATTCGGCAATCATGATCTCCGCATATATTGCGGAGCATGGAGGCGCTATCCTCTCTTCCGAAAACACAATCGAACAAAAGCAACAATCGAAAATATAAACCGCAAATTGAAACCAACGAACTGCGCCTGCGGCGCTTCGGGGTCAACCGCCCTTGCCAGGAGCGCCCTCGTGTCTGTGCGGTCTGAACCGGGACCGCACACGAGGGACGTCGCTGGCAAGGGCCAGCCGCCTCCTGAGTGATGAA
>NZ_JBMFGY010000248.1:0-3161 GCF_049977125.1 Acidiphilium sp.
GCCAAAATCACTGACCCCACCAACTGAATTCCTGTGGTGCCTAAAACTTAAAACGACCGCTACACCGTTGTAATATCACTTTATTTTTTTAGTCACTGCGGAAGTTGGGCTTGACAATGCCAGCCTGTCGCCAGATCAGGCGCAATCTCGTCCGTAGGCCAAGAGCAAAACCAGAATGACCACGCCATAGGCGATGCTTCTGACGTAATCGGGCATGTTCAGTGCGAGCAGCACCGAAACTAAGACGGTTAGGCTGATTGCGCCGGCGGCGACGCCGAGGTACTTGCCGCGTCCGCCAAGGATGTTGACGCCGCCGATCACAACGGCTGCGATTGAGGTGAATAGGTAGGGATCGCCCATGCCGAGAGACGCCTGGCCACCGAATCCGACTAGCATGACGCCGGTAAGGGCCGCGAAAAATCCGCTCACCGCATAGAGAGCGATGGTCAGGCGCCCGACATCGATCCCGACGAGAACCGCGGCCCGTGAGTTGTTGCCAAGCGCGTAGGTGGCGCGGCCAAACCGGGTCAGGCGGAGCGCGCCGCTGACCAGGACGATCACGACCAGCCAAAGCCAGAGCGCATCCGGCACGCCAAAAAGGGCATCATGCGCGAGATCCTGGATCAGCGGCGGCGCGTAGGAAGAGCATGACCCGCAGGTGAAACCACCGGACAGGCCAAGGGTCAGCCCCTCGATGATACCGTTCATGGCCAAGGTCATCACCACGGCGGGTATGCCGAACCAGGCGACACCGATGCCGTTGACCGCGCCGACCACCACCCCCATGCCGAGGGCCGCGACGAGGGCCTGGGGGGCGTTGATGTCGCGTCCCAGGGAGGTTGTGGTCATCACGATGGCGGCGGCATTGAGTACCCAGGGCACCGAGAGATCGATCCCACCGATCAGGATGACGAAGCATTGGCCGGCGGCGACGAGGCCGACGAACGAGGCGATGACCAGGATCGATGCCACGCTGGCCAGGCCGAGAAAGCCGGGATGAACCGCATCACCCACGACGAACAGGGTGATCGCCGCAATGAATGCATAGAGCACCCGGCGGGATTCGACGGTCAGGCGCCTCATCGCCGACGCCGGATCGCGCCGCCAATGACGCCGCCGACCACGACCGCGATGAGCAGGAACACGCCCTCGTAGAACGACTGGTACAATGGGTTGACATGGCTGAAGAACAGGATGTTGACGATCAGCGTCGTGATGAAGGCGCCGGCGATTGCGCCGATAGCCGAACCCCGACCACCGAACAGCGACACCCCGCCGAGCACCACCGCAACAATCGACGAAAGAGTATAGGAATTCCCGGTGGTCGCATCGCCGGCGGTCGCGCCGGCTGCGAGAAAAAGCCCGGCCGCAGCGGCGAGCGTGCCGTCGATCATGTAGGCGATGATTTTGGTGCGGATGACATTGACCGCGAGAGCTCTGGCGGCCACCTCGTCGTTGCCGATCGCATACAGATCAACACCAGTGCGGGAGCGGCGAAAGGCGGACCAGCCGAGGCCGAGGAGTGCGATAAAGATCAGGGCGAAGGGTTCGTTCGGATTAACCAGAAGGTTGGTGTAGCCAGCCGGAATTACCCCGCCCGGCTGAGGCAGCACCCGAATCGCGAGGCCTTGGAAGATCGAGAGGGTTGCCAGAGTGACCACGATCGGCTGCAATCTTCCAAGGGCGACCAACAGACCGTTGACGAGCCCGCAAGCCGCACCGACCAGAAGAATAATTACCGACCAGGCGAGCGCGCCGTACAGCGATTTTCCCATAGTGACCGCGGCAATCGCGTTGGCGAGATCGACCACGCCGCCGACCGACAAATCGATCCCCTTTGTCAGGATGACGAAACTCTGGCCGACGGCGGCGAACACCAGCGGAGTTGCGCTGTTGACCGTTGAGGTCAGTTCGAAATTGCCGGGCAGACGGTCCTGGGCGGCGCTGTAAATCAGGATGAACCCCAGGATTGCGAGCAGGAGGATGGCGTTGGCGAGGATCAGGCCGATGTTCTGGGCAATGGTGTGGCCAAGGCGGCTGCCGCGTTGCAGGGTTATGGACTCAGGCGGCATGGGGTTCGGCGTGAGTGGCGGTGTCGCGCATCGCGGCGGCGACGATGGCTTGTGCGGTCAGTTCAGTCGCGTCGAGTTCGGCGACGAATCTGCCACGCCTCATGATTTTGACACGATGGCAGATCTGCGCGAGTTCCTCCGCGTCCGACGAATAAAACAGGATGGCGTAACCCTCGCGTGCGAGGCGGCTGACGAGATCGTAGATTTCGTGCTTGGTCGCGACATCGACGCCGCGGGTGACGTCGTAGAGGAGCAGGATCCGGGGCCTGGTTTGTAGCCAGCGGCCGAGCAGGACTTTCTGTTGATTGCCACCGGACAGGGCGCCCACCGGCTGGGCCGCGTTGGGCGTGCGGATCGCGAGGCTTGTGATCGTTGCATCGATGACGGCCTTTTCGGCATCGGCGCGGATTAGGCCAAAGCGTGAGAGCCGGCGCAGAATCGGCAGGGTAATGTTGGTGCCGACCGGCAACGGCAGGAATAGACCCTCGCTCTTGCGATCCTCGGGCACCAGTGCGATGCTGGCGCGAATGGCATCACGCGGCGTCGCGATGGTGACGGGTTGGTTCTCGATCTCGATGCGGCCTTCGAGAAAGCCGGGGGCGCCGAATAGGCCGAAGAACAGGGCGCGATGTCCGTGGCCAGCAAGGCCGCCGATGCCGAGAATCTCGCCAGGGTAGAGGTTGATATCGAACGGTTCGACACCCTCGGCCCGCGCACCGCGCAACGAAAGCAGGGGTGGAACCGGCGGTGGGGCGGTGCGGGCGGGGAACAAGGTGCCGAGATGCTGGCCCGTCATGAGCGTGATGGCCACGTCCTCATCGATCGCGGTAAAGGTACCGACATCGGTACCGTTACGAAAGATGGTGATTTCATCAGCGATAGCGGCGATTTCGCCCCAGCGATGCGAGGTGAATACGATGGCTGTGCCCCGTGCGCGCAGGAGGCGGATCTGGTCGAACAGCCAGGCGACCTCGCGTTCCACCAGGGCGGAGGTCGGCTCATCGAGCAGCATGATGCCCGGATCGGCCAGGATCACCCGCGCGATCTCGATGATCTGGCGTTCAGCGAGGGAGATATCGGTGGTGAGCG
>NZ_JBMFGY010000249.1:0-3142 GCF_049977125.1 Acidiphilium sp.
TCGTTGGATCGCAGTGAAGGATTTCATCCCGAGCATGAATCCCTTAGGTCTGGCGATGCCGGTCGAGGCTGTGTGGTTGAAATCGACGATTGCGTACTGACCCTTGCCGTGCATCAGGTGCTGGGCAGTGTATTTCGCGAGTGCGGAGGCGGCACCGATGTTCGATGTCGCGAGAAAGCAATCGGCGATATTCGGCGACAGGCCGGAATCGACAGTGACAACCGGAATATGATGTGCCAGCGCGGATTTCACTGGCTTGAGCAGGGCCTGCGGGTTCTGTGCCGCGAGGATCAGCCCATCGGTACCCGCGGTAACCGCATTGTTGACCATGCCGATCTGGCCAGCGAGATCAAGCCCGCTCGCGGGGGCCTCGAAGCCGACCGAGACGCCGAATTTCTTTGCCGCCGCATCTGCTCCGTCGCGCACCGCGAGCCAGTAGGGCGATGCGTTGGATTTGGTGATGAGCTCAAAATGATAATGTTTCGCGGGTTTGGCCGGGATCGGGAGCGCGGCGACGGTCGCCGCAGGTGCGGCCTCGGCGCGCGGCGCCGCAATGATGACGCCGGCGACTAGCGCGAGCGAGCCGGCTGCCGCCAGGGTGGGATTGCGTAGTTTCATGGTTGTTCCCCTCGTTTGGTATCGGTTGGTTTATTGTCGGTCTGGGCATCCGCATAACCTGTCATGTAGCGGATCAATTCGGTCTGATCGGTGTCCTGGCAGCGCGCGTCGAACACCTTGCGCCCCCGATACATGACCATCACGCGGTCGCAGACTTTGAGAATCTCGACCAGATTATGGCCGATGAACAGGACGCCGATGCCCTCGCTGCCGAGTTGGCGGGCCATTTTCAGGACGTTTTCGGTCTCCATCACGGCCAACGCGGCAGTGGGTTCGTCCATGATGACGATCCGTGCCTTCCAGTATAGTGCGCGGGCGATCGCGACGGCCTGGCGCTGGCCGCCGGACAAATCGAGTACCCGCGTCGACGGATCGGGGATGTGACTTTCGATCCGGGCGAGCAAAGCAGCGACCTCACCGTGGATTTTGGCTTCGTCGAGCATCGGCAGTATGCCGCCAAGCCGGCGCATCGGTTCACGGCCGAGGAAGATGTTGGCGCCGACATCGAGATGGTCGGCAAGAGCGAGGTCCTGATAGATCGTCTCGATCCCGGCGTTGCGGGCATCGCGTGGGGTTCTGAAATTCGTGGCTCTTCCCTCAAGCGTCACGCTGCCGGAATCTGGACGGTAGACGCCGGAGATCACCTTCATCAGAGTCGATTTTCCAGCCCCGTTGTCACCGACCACGCCGAGCACTTCACCGGCCGAGACGGCGAGTGAAACGTCGCGCAGCACTTCAACGGCACCGAACCGCTTCTGAATTCCGGTGACGGCCAGTGCAGGGCTGGTCATCACAACGGACCCGTGCGGGAAGCGGCAGATGATCCAGAGATTAATGCGCGGGGCATCATCATCATCGGCGTCCTTTCGCCGTGCGGCGGCTCGTTCATCCCTTGGCGATCCGGACCTAATGGTCAGTGTCGATGGACCAATGGCCGGACCTTTAGTGAAGCGATAGCAACCATGCCTGCCCGTGGCAAGACACTCATTCGTGCAGGAACACCGTAATCACCATATCGAGATGGCGTTGCATCGCGCTGCGGGCGCGCTCTTCGATGCCGTTGCGGATCGCATCGAGAATGGCCTCGTGCTGCATTTCCGATTGCTCGACCATCCGGTCCGTCGTGTAGAGGCTTTGAAGGCGGCGGAACATGCCGCCATAGGCGTGGCCGAGCAGGAGGATCATGAACTGCTCAAATGCTGCGTTTCCGCTCGCTTGGGCGATCCGGATGTGGAACATCCGGTCGCCGGGATGAGTGGTGGAGCGCGCCAGATTGTCCGCCCGGTTCTGGTCCAATGCAGTCTCGATGGCGGCAATATCCGCTGCGGTCGCGCGGCGCGCGGCCAAGGCCGCTGCTTCAGGCTCGATCACGAGACGGGCCTGTAACAGAGCAAACGGTGGAATTTCGACGTCGAGGTCGAGGGCAACAGGTAATTCCGGATCGGGAGCGGGCCGGGTCAGGCGCATGACCCTGCGCATGAGGGAATCGTTTTGTGCCTCAATCGGCGGGACGGCGCGGACCAGAACACCATCTCCAACGCGAACATCGATGATGCCGAGCACCTCGAGCGCGATCAGCGCCTCGCGTACCGAGGACCGGCTGACGCCGAGCGCTGTCGCAAATTCACGTTCCGGCGGCAGATAACTTCCGACGGGGTAGGTGCCGTTGACGATCAAATCGCTGATCTGATCGGCGATCTGGCTGTAAAGGCGCCGGCTCCGGATCGGCTCCAGCATTGCGGAATCTCCCGGTCTGGCGACCCCACTTGCGTCGGGGGAGCACGTTTGATAGGCATTGTTTAGCATTGGTCCGGCCAATGATCCAGTGGCGAAATAACTTGATTCGGGGAATCGTCGTATGACTGTAATTACGGGGTTTCAGACCTTCGACCTGCGGTTTCCAACTTCGCGTCTGCGCGATGGCTCCGATGCGATGAACCCGGACCCGGATTACTCGGCCGCGTATATCATCCTGCACACCGACAAGGATGGGCTGGAGGGGCATGGGCTAACTTTCACGATCGGTCGCGGCACCGAAATCTGCGTCGCCGCTATCCGCGCCCTTGCACCGCGTGTCGTCGGGCTTGATCTCGACTGGATCAAGGATGATCCGGCCCAGTTCTGGCGTCATGTTACCGCCGATTCGCAATTGCGCTGGATCGGACCGGACAAGGGGGCGATCCATCTTGGCACCGCCGCGATCGTCAATGCCGTGTGGGATTTATGGGCGAAGGCGGCGGAGAAGCCGCTCTGGCGGCTGATCGGCGAGATGAGCCCGGAGGAGTTGGTCCGTGCGATCGATTTTCGTTACATCACCGACTGCATCACGCCGGATGAGGCGCTCGACCTGCTGCGCCGCGCCGCTGTGGGCAAGTCCGAACGGATGCAGGCGCTGCTGAGCACGGGGTATCCCTGCTATACCACCTCTGCCGGCTGGCTCGGCTACGATGACGACAAGCTGCGCCGCCTGACGAGCGAGGCCGTGCAGGCGGGGTTTAGGTACATCAAATTCAAGGTCGGCCAG
>NZ_JBMFGY010000250.1:0-3137 GCF_049977125.1 Acidiphilium sp.
CTGTCAATTTGAGAATTATCTGATCCTGTTCTTTGAATATTATCTGATTGCTTCGCCGATCGGGCTGCTCCATAATCTTCTGAGATTGAGGTTTTGTTAACATTGAATGTATGACGGGTTGTGGAGCGGCGTAACGCCTGGCGGTGTTGCTCTAAGCGCCTGTCACGCAATCGGATGTTTATGGAGCGGTCGTTTGGTACTGATCGGCTACATGAGGGTATCCAAGGCAGACGGATCCCAGGTCCTGGATCTGCAGCGCGACGCCCTTCTCGCCGCTGGGGTTACCGTCGCACACCTCTACGAAGACCTCGCCTCCGGCCGTCGGGATGACCGCCCCGGCCTTGTCGCCTGCACCAAGGCACTGCGCGCGAGCGACATGCTGGTCGTCTGGAAACTTGACCGGCTCGGGCGCGACCTGCGCCACCTCGTCAACTTGATGGACGATCTGACTAGGCGCGGTGTTGGCCTGAAAGTTCTCGCCGGTGAGGGAGCAGCGATCGACACGACAACCGCCGCGGGCAAGCTGGTGTTCGGCATCTTCGCGGCGCTAGCCGAGTTCGAGCGGGCCCTCATTGTCGAGCGTACGAAGGCCGGCCTCGTGGCGGCGCGCGCCCGGGGCCGCAATGGCGGCGCGCCGTTCAAGATGACCGCGGCGAAGCTACGCTTGGCGCAGGCGGCGATGGGCAAGCCTGAGACAAAGATCGCAAACCTCTGCCGTGAGCTCGGCATCACCCGCCAGACGCTCTACCGTCATGTCGCGCCCGACGGGTCGCTGCGCGCACACGGCACCAAGTTGCTCGGCAGCCGAGCGTGACCATGCCAACCGACGTCGCGGCTTCGGTTGCGGTGGACGACGCGGCCCTGACGCGGTTCCGGCTGCTCCAGCCCGTGCTGGAGAGTGGCGTCAGCGTTCCCTCCGTGGCGCGCGCAAGCGGCGTTCCAGTTCCGACGCTGCGTCGCTGGCTCCGCCTCTATCGCTTACATGGCCTGCCCGGTCTGCATCGCCGATCTCGCAGCGATCGCGGCGTCCGGCGCCGGCTGTCCGCCGAACTTGCAACGATCATCGAAGGCTTGGCGCTGGAACGACCGCGTCGATCGGTCGCAGCCATCCATCGCATCGTATGCGATACCGCTGCGCATGAGGGCAGATCGGCACCGAGCTACGCAACTGTCCACGCCATCATGCGCGCCATCGACCCCGCCTTGATGGTGCTTGCCCACCAGGGTGCCAAGGCCTACGCGCACGGCTTCGACCTGCTGCACCGTCGTGAGGCGACGCGGCCGAACGAGATCTGGCAGGCGGATCATACGGAGTTGGACATTCTGGTGCTCGACGAAGTGGGGGCCAACGTCCGGCCGTGGCTGACCATCGTCATCGACGATCACAGCCGCGGGATTGCCGCGTACCGCCTCTCGACCAGTGCTCCGAGTGCCTTGCAGACCGCGCTCGCATTGCGCAACGCGATCTGGCGCAAAGGCAAGGCGGGATGGACGATCTGCGGCATCCCCGAGATGCTCTACACAGATCACGGCTCCGACTTCACCTCGCGTCATATCGAACAGGTTTGCGCCGAGCTGAAGATCCGGCTGATCTTTTCGCAGATTGGCCAACCGCGTGGGCGGGGTCGTATCGAGCGGTTCTTCGGCACTCTGAACACATGCTGTCTGGCGGCGCTGCCAGGCTACATCGGTCCGGGCGGTCCGCCACCAAAGCCAGGGTTGACCCTTGTCCAGCTTGACGCCGCGCTGCGGCGCTTCATCGTCGAGACCTATCACCACGCGCCGCATAGCGTGACGGGAGAACCCCCGGAAGCACGGTGGAGCCGGGGTGGCTTCTTGCCTCGTATGCCGGCGTCGCTGGAAGAGCTCGATTTGCTGTTGCTGACGGTCAGTCGCCCGCGCCAGGTGCATCGCGACGGCATCCGCTTCCAGTCACTGCGCTATATCGATCCAACTCTCGCGCCCTTCGTCGGTGCGACGGTGACCATCCGTTACGACCCCGCCGATATCGCCGAGATCCGCATCTATCAGGACGACCGTTTCCTGTGCCGGGCCATCTGCCAAGAGCTGGCGGGCGAGGCGGTCAGCTTCAAGGACATCCTCCGCGCCCGGACGGAGCGCCGACGGGCGTTGCAATCCACGATCAAGGACCGGCGTTCGCTGATCGACCAGGTTCTGACCCGACCGACAACGGCGCCGTCTATCCCTGTTGTGCCGCCATCTCCCACTGCCAAAATCCCCACCAGCAAGGGAGCGCCGCCTCTTCGGCGATACCAGCATGAGTGATGGTGCCGTCGTTGTCCCGGGCTTTCTGGTGACCAAGGAATACCGCCGTTTCGAGGAGTTCTGCGGTGCTTGCCAGCGAGAGCGCTACATCGGCATCTGCTACGGGCCACCGGGGGTCGGAAAGACCCTCTCGGCGCGCCATTACGCGAAATGGGATCTGCTCGAAGGGCGCGACCCGCTCGCCTTCGGTGAAGCCGTACCGGTGGAAATCGCCGACTGCCATAGTCTACTGTACACACCGCCGGTCACCAACACGCCGCGAACGGTGCGCTCAAGCCTCGATGAACGACTGGTCCTACTGCGAGGTCTGGTCGGGCGAGCACGTCGCCCAGCCCATCCGGACGGCCAAGCCGACTTCAGCTCGCCCTGCGAACTGGTGATCATCGATGAGGCCGACCGACTCAGCACACCTAGCTTGGAGGAGCTGCGCGATTTCTATGACCGCGGCGAGATCGGCTTGGTGCTGATCGGCATGCCGGGGCTGGAGAGACGGCTGGCTCGCTATCCGCAGCTCTACTCGCGGGTCGGGTTCGCGCATGCGTTCCGCCCGCTGAACCAAGAGGAGGCGCGGTTCGTACTCGAACAACACTGGCAAGGCTGGGGCGGCACCATTCGCAGCGACGAGTTCGCTGATCAGGAAGCCGTGGCTGCCATCATCACCATTACTGCCGGTAATTTCCGCTTGATCGACCGACTCATGTCGCAGGTTAGGCGGATCAAGGAGCTCAACCAGCTCAGCACCGTCACCCGTGAAGTGGTAGACGCCGCCCGCGACTGTCTGGTCATCGGTGCTACCTGACACGATCAAATACCGCTCAAAAAACAGAATCAGATAATTCTCAAAGTGACAG
>NZ_JBMFGY010000251.1:0-3104 GCF_049977125.1 Acidiphilium sp.
CGCCACTCATGGTGCGAGGCCGGGGGCCAGGGCGTGAGGTATGGCATTGCCGAAGGGTCCGAAGCTCGACCGAAGCGGGCTGGTCGCGGGCGGCGGATCGCCGTCCGCGGTCAGTCCCCCTGAGGGAGACTGAGGGCCGTTTGGCAACGCCATGCCTCGCCCCTTGCCGCTGGCTTCGCTCCATGAGAGGACTTCATCCACGTTCGTCGATGGTTCGTTTCATGGCAGGACTTCGTTTCGAGTTATCTTTCTGGGGCTCTTTCGATGGTAGATCCTGATGCGCCTCGTGTTGGCTCGCCGTGGTCGATTGCCGAAGAGAAGATTCTCTATGAGGGATTTTCGGGTTTGGGCGACATCGACCGTCTGGCCCGCCAGTTAGGACGTAAGGCAGGAGGTGTATCGTCACGGCTGAAGCTGCTGGGTCTTGTCGAGTTTGACGCGGCCGGATTGCTGATTGTTTCCTCGCCAAAGCCGGAATTCAAACCGATTGCCACCCTGTCCGATCCTGGCGCTCGTCAGGAAAAGCAAGAACGGGTACGGCTCAAACGGCCGGAGATGGCTTCGTTAAACATGAGCGAGCAATATTGTGTCCACATGTTCCGGAAAATTCCGCGAGAACGTCGTAAGGAATTATTTCTGGTGATGCGTATTCTGGCGACGGCAGGATCAATCGATGAAACGGATCCTCCACCCGATGATGATGCCGATCCAGCTAAGCACTATGAAAGTGGGCCTTACTGATGTGTGGTCGTATTGCTCAGGCCTTTCCTGAAGGTTCCTTCGATCGACTGCTTGGCAGCAGTGGCGCTGTCGTTTCGCACGTCGAGCGCTGGAACGTCGCACCGGGCAATGCCGTCTTGGCGGTTTGTCGGGGTGAGGGCCGTAGCCGAGTGCTCTGCACGGCGGATTGGGGGTTTCTGGCGCCCTGGGAGAAGATCCCCGAACTAGCAAAAATACGGCCGATCAATGCGAAGGCCGAGACCGTCGCCAGCAACAAGATGTTCAGCACTGCGTTCCGAACCCGGCGGTGCCTTGTTCCGGTCCGCTGCTGGTATGAATGGAAACCGGTCGCACCCGGGCTGAAGCAGCCATACGCGATGGGGCGCACGGATGGGCAGCCGATCACTCTTGGCGGGATCATCTCGCTGCACCGGCCCCATCGGGATTTTCCGGCGGAATTGTCGCTCGCGATCATCACCACACCGGCACCGGACGCGCTCGCCGACATCCATGGCCGGGCACCCCTGGTGGTGGCCGAGGCGGACTGGCCAATCTGGCTTGGCGAGGTTTCAGGGGATCCCTCCGCTATTCTCGCGCGGAGTGCCGCCGGCGAGGTTCCGGCCTGGCCGGTGTCCCGCACGGTCAATCGGGTTGGCACTGACGGTCCAGGGCTGATCGACCCGGTGGAGATCGAGGCAGAGACGATGGCGACCGAAGGCCACCCATGAGGTATAAGCCGGTCGTGGCACATGATGATCCGATGAAAGAGAAGAAATGAGCGGGCGGGGCAGGGACGTCGACACTTTCGCCGATGCACCGGCGCCGTCGGTACAGCGCATGATCGGGCGATGGCCGGTTGCGAGCGCTGCCATTCTAACGACGACCTATGCCGGGATTGCGATCCACACCGGAAGGGCAGCCTGGCATTTTCCGATCTCCGGGGAATACGGCAGGCTGGGAATCATCGTGATCTGGCTGGCGCTGATGATTCTTCTACCGGTGTTGTATTGGACGTTCTGGGTTGCCAGCCGTTTACGGTGGGTGAGGGGGCAGATCATGGCGACTGCGGCAAACGATAACGGACCGGAAACGGCGACGATCATACGCAGAGGCACCCGTCTTGTTGTGCTCTCCGAGCGAAGCCATCTCGTTGTCGAGTGGATACTCTGGCTCGCATTCGCGATGGCGGTGATCGGTATCGGCTTGGTGGTCCACGCCGGCGGCTGACAGCGCGGGCGACCCATGCGATCTCGATCACCCGACGCAGCAGCGCCGAGCGATTAACCGGATCTGCTCTTCATCAGGACCTCGTTCCAGTCCTTCGCGTCTCCGGACGGCCGCAACCGTTCGACAGTGATGACGATCGGTGCGATCGTTTCCTTGATCCGCGCAGCGTGGCGATCTCCCGGTCGATCGGCGTCGGTGGCAATGGCCAGGGTGCCGTCGACCGATCCGATTGCCTCCACCAAGTGACGCAGCGCCGTGACGGTGCCCGGCCCAAGTCCGCCCGTCGTGGCGACATAGATTGTATCGGTCCGGCCCTGCTCGAGTGCCGCGAGGCTCAGGGCATCGATGGGCGCTTCCGTCACCGCGACCCGCCGATAATCGTCGGCCGTGCCGCCGGGCGCGAACCGGAACAGGCTCTTCTGTCCGCCCTTGAGCACCCCCCGATAGCCGGGGCCCCGTGCTTCGATCCCGGTCAGCGCGCCTTCGTGATCCCGATGGGCGAACCAAGCGCAGCCGAATCCGCCCGACCGGACGCAATCCTGCGCGGCAGCGGCGGTGAGGATGGCAGCGGGTAGATGCCGTTCGCGGGCAAGATAGTCCCAGGCTTTCGTGGTCGGGCGCAGCGTGGGCTTCGCCTCCCAGCGGATCAGTGGTGAAGGCGCCTGCTTCGGGTCTGGCAATGACGTGGTCACCGCAACCAGTCGCGCGGGGGCGACGCCGGCGATCGCGCGCAGGGTCTTGCGGACATGACCGAAGTTGCACTCCGGATGGAGGAACTGGATCAGCGTGAAGCAATCGCCTTTCTCCGCGCCGAGCGGGTTCCACCAGCCCTTGTCGTCGTGGTTGACGATCAGGATCTCGCCGGCGCCGCGGCGGTATTTCACCGCGTGTCGCGAGCTTTCGGCGGCATCAACCTGCCATCCTTCACGTTCGAGGATGACCGAGCAGGAGACGGTCCGCCGCAGCAGATCGACCTCGCCGGCGTCGTTCTCACGGTCGCCCCGTCGGTTGTTTGAACGCGGGCTGGGGCGGGGTGGGCATCCGGTGGTGTCGGGTGATGAGATCATGGCGAAGCTCCTGGTCTGGGTTCATCGGCGAAAGGCGGTCACGCCTTTCGGCGGACGCCACGCGGCGAGATGCGGGAGGGGTGGGTGAAG
>NZ_JBMFGY010000252.1:0-3094 GCF_049977125.1 Acidiphilium sp.
GGCTCGCCAAGGACTATGGAACGGATGCTCGCGACCTTGCCAAAATCGAGTGTTACGACGACTTCCTGCGTGAACTGACGAATATCTTCGCCGAGTGCAACCGTGTGCTTAAACGAGGGCGCTATATGGCCATTGTCGTCAGCGATTTCCGGGATAAGTCAAAATACATCATGTTCCATGCCGATTTGGCGCACGCGCTTGAGTCCCGCGGACTCGAAATGCGCGGCCTAAAAGTCTTGTATCAGCGTCATAAGAAGGTATTCCCCTACGGGTATCCGTATTCCTATGTCCCCAACATTCACAACCAATACATCCTGATTTTACAGAAACCGAAATGATGCCAGACTCACGCATCATTCATGGCGACTGTCTTGAGGGCATGGCCGCCCTCAGCGCCGGATCATTTAACTTGATCATTGCTGACCCGCCCTACAACCTAAATAAGGACTTTGGACCGTGGAAGGAAACCGAGCGTAAGACTGAGTGGAGAGATTGGATGCGGACGTGGCTTGAGGAAGCCGGCCGCCTACTTTCTGATGAGGGCAACATCTTCGTCTATGGCATCCACCATCACATGTGTTGGGTCCAGTGCATGATGCTGGAGATGGGTCTGATCTACCGCCGCCAAATCATTTGGCACTATGAGAACGGCTTTGCCGGATATGGCAAACGTACTCTCAATGCCACCTACGAGCCATTGTTGTGGTTCTCCAAGACGAACCACTACATCTACACGCCTATCCGCGAACCATACAAAAGTCAGGAACGCCTGAAACATAAGATAGTCAAGAATGGCAAGGTGTGGGAGCCTAATCCCGAGGGCCGTATGGCCGGGGACATCTGGTCATTTCCCACGCTTGCCGGCCGCCGATTCCGCGACGAGAAGGTTGATCACCCGACCCAAAAACCACTCTCGATCTCCCGTAGAATCGTTAAGCACTTCTCTAATCCCGGTGACATGGTTCTGGTGCCGTTCGCAGGCAGCGGAAGTGAGTGCGTCGCCGCAGTAATGGAGGGTAGGAGATACCTCGGTTTTGAGTTGAATCCTGTTTACGTTGATCTAGCGCGCGAACGCATTGTTCGCGCGCTAGATGCTAATAGTTCCACGTAGACGATTTTTACTACTTTGCTGGTCTGAACGCACCGGGGTAAGGCTCCGTCAGCTTTGCATCCTCAAGGCCAAGGCAATCAGCAAGGTCGATTGTTCGTTCACCAATGGTGAAGGCGTCGCCATCGAAGCCATTAAGCCTTGTGCAATTCCAAAGTAACGCGACAAGCGCACCGATCGTGATAGTGCGGCAGCGTAATCCAAGCACTTTCTCGATATCGCGGATCACCCGGTAATATTCCGAACGTATATTTGGAAATGATAAAATGATGCTGATAGGGTCGATTCCATCGACCGCATAACCATAGCGCGAATGAAGCACCGCCACGTCTTCAAGCAGCGCGCGCGGAGATTCCAATACGTCCGCGCCGATCTCAATCTCTCCCACGAACGGTCTGTCCCTGCGAGAAAAGCCAACAACGTCGATACGCATGTTGGTATCCCCGGGCCGCCGCGTGCGGGCGTTCAGTCCGACTTCGTTGAGGAGATTCCTAACCAGGAGGGTTGTTCGGGAGTCAACAAGCTTCGTCACGGAGACCGGAAGATTAGAAGCTGCGGGTGCATCTAACCTTGAAATCCGCCCACTACGTCTCACGTTCGGGTGCTTGCCGCTTCGCTGCCCCATGGAGACGAGCTTGTCAGAGTCCGTCGTCTCAACTCTAGCGGTTCGGCCATCGGCTAGGCTGATGGCGCCATAGGGGCATCGGCTGATGCACAATCCGCATCCCATGCAATCGTTCTCCACGACAACGGCAGCGGTGTTATCGCCATTCCAGCGGATTGCCCCCGTCGGGCAGACATCACGACTAGGATTTCCGGGGAATGCGCCGAGTGCCCCGAACAGAGCTAGCTCGCTTTCGTCTTTTTCCATGCAGGGTGCGTTACCACACCCGAGGCAGGTTCCAACCCCAGCCCGTCCGTCTGCCAGCGCGACCAGCGTGCGCTGCCCACTCTCATAATGCACGGCCGTTACGTCAGCACCATAGTGTCGAGCAAACGTCCCCGCTGCCCGTCGACCTTTGTGCATAACAAAATCAGACACTCAAGAATCCCCGAAGCTGGCTGAGTTGCACGGCATCAATTGTCACATCATCGCGTATGGCGCGTAACGCAAGGTAAGCAAGGGTGGTCAGGTCAATCACCCCTAGACGTAGCTTAAAGGCTTTGAACACATCGTCGATTAGGTTCGACATGTCGCCGCGCTCATTAGGAAGGCGGTTGCCGACAATGAGGCTCGCCAGTTCCTGGCGCGTCGCCAACCCACCCCGAGAGAGTAAGATCACTTTGTTTTCGAGTGCCTGCCGGACAGCCTTGGTGGACAGCACAATTTCCTCGGTCGGCGACTTGATCTCCACGGGAAGGGCATAACCATCGACCATCACATAGGCATCCCACCGCTGGTAATTCACACCAGCTCGCGAATGGTTGCTATCGAACCCGAGGATTTGAAACATGTGCGCCACCAGTGGGTAGAACACGGTTTTGGTGTCCCCCGCATGCTGTTCTGCGAATGCCTCCGCTGCGAGATCGATCTTATCGTATGCCTTCAAGAAATCGATCAATTCCGTCCGCAATGCATCAGGGCCGCTCGCGTTAATTCGCTCCGCCGTGACCATGACTGGAGGTACGTATAGGTGCGAATGGTCGCCGCGCCCATCCGACTCCACCGCTACTGCTACTGCCACCCGACCTACTCCCTCATCCAATAGTGTGGTCTGCGTACGCGCTGGGAAGGCGACGGCAATATCGCTGAGAGAAAGGGACTGAAACGGTGAGAACAGCAAGTTACGCCCATCAGTGCCCAACCGCGCGAACGTTGCTGCCGCTAATGCCTCCGCCTCTGAGATGCGCTCCTCGACCGGCGCGATGTCAAACCCTGATCGTTCTAACATCCGAAAGTGTGCAACAACGGTAAGTGCTTTGCGTTCTTCCGATGTGAGCCGAGCCACATCATCGACGCGCAGATCGACGCTTCCATTGACGCGA
>NZ_JBMFGY010000253.1:0-3077 GCF_049977125.1 Acidiphilium sp.
CGGGGGGTGAGAAAGCGCGAAATGCCCGCCGCTGTGATGTGAGCGGCGCGCGATGGGACGGCGATCAGGGGCGTGCGGTGATGACGTGGACGGTGGCGCGCATGCGGGCGTTGGGATCGGCGTAGCCGGGCAGGGCGGCGCGGAAGGCGGCGCGCAGGGCGGCGCGGGTCGCGGCGTCGGCGCTGACCTCGTCGAGCAGGGCGCCGGCGGGTCCCATGATCGTTGCGATCTCGGCCTCCTCATCGAGCGAGTGACCCATCAGCGTGATCGGTTCGGCGCGCACCGAGACCGAGGTGAAGCCGGATTCGGTCAGAATCCGCTCGACATAGGGGATGTCGGCGAAGGCCTGCGGTCCGGGGGCGTGCGGCCGGCGCGGCCGGGGTGGGCCGAGACGCTCGATGGCGAGGCGAAGCGGCACCGCCCAGTGCGGATTATGGTCGACCGCGGCCCAGGCGAGGCAGACCAGACGCCCGCCCGGCCGGAGCGCGCCGCGCAGATTGACGAAGGCGGCCACCGGGTCCTCGAAGAACATGATGCCGAAGCGCGAGGTCAGCAGGTCGAACGACGGGCTGAAGCGGCGTGACGCGGCGTCATCCTCGATCAGGGTGATGTTGCGCTGTCCCGCGAGGCGGATGCGCGCGATTCCCAGCATCGGCCGGGAGACGTCGAGCGCGGTGACATGGCCGGTGGGGCCGACCGCGTCGGCGAGTTGCGCCGTGGTGGTGCCGGTGCCGCAGCCGATTTCGAGCACCTGCTCGCCCGCGCCCGGGGCGGCGCGGGCCATCAGCAGGTCTTCGGCGCCGGTGAGGCGGGCTTCCATCTGTGCCCGGATGCGCACCCATTTCGGGCCGGCGACCTCGTTCCAATAGGCGATCTGGCGTGAATTGTCGGTCACGCGGGGTGAGCGGCGGTGCTGGACTTGGGGCTGGGCTTGGGGCGGGGCATGAATTTCAGGGCGAGCCGCACCAGCCGGGGCATCGTGGTCGGGCGGAGCAGGCGTTGGTCATAGCCGGCGAAGCGGCGGTCGTTTTCCTCGAGGCAGATCCGCATCAATTCGCTGACCTTGACCTCCTCGGCGCTGACCGCCTTGGTGCCGTTGATGGTGAAATTATTGTCCTGCGGCTTGCCGCCGGGCTTGGCTTTTGACCCGTCATCCATGCCGCGGGCGATGCCCATGCGTTCCCAGCCGAGAAAGGCATAGACCGCCGCCACCCGCAGCTCGAACCAGAGGCGCTGCGGCAGGGCGAGATTGGCGCGGTGCCAGGCGACCCAATTGGCGAACAGCAGGATATGGCGGCATTCCTCCTGGATCACCGGCTCGAAGGTCTCGACCAGCTCGGCGGGGAAGAAGCCGGAGCGCTTGGCCAGTTCGAACAGGCCGAAGGCGAAGAAACTGTCGATACACTCGGAATAGCCGGTCACCATATAGGCCCATTCCGGATCGCGCGGCTCGACATAGGGGGGTTCGGGTTCGAGCGGGATGTCGTACACCTCGACCAGTTTGGACAGGACCTCCTTGTGGCGGTTTTCCTCCCAGCCGTTCAGCGCGATGGTTTTGCCCATGTCCGGGTCGAGGGCGGCGATCTGGCGGGCGTAGGCCGCCATGCGCAGGCGCGCCTTGCCTTCGGTCTGCACCGCGATGTCCCAGATCGGCAGGGAGGTGATTTTGTTGCGCGTCTCCTCGTCGAGCTTCGGCCAGGCGAGCACCGAGGGTTTGTAGGGGTTGAAGGTCTCGTGGAACATGGTGCACATCGCGCGTTTGTGCGCTTCCGACCCCGGTTTCATCGGGCCTGGTTCCTTGCTGGTCCAGAAACGGGCGGTCCGGTCGGCCGCCGCGACGGTCATTGGATCGATACGCGACAGATCGGGCATCGACAGGTCGGGGGTTACAATGCTCATCGGATGATTGTCCTTGTTCGCCGGTTGCCGAGACTGTTCTCAGTTTAAGCCTGCATGGCGGATGTTCAAGCCATGGCGCCGTGTTCGGCGGCGGGGCGGTGCCGCAGGTCGAACACGCGGGTTTCGCCGCAATCGAGCGTGGTGAACCGCTCGGCCGGCAGGCGGGCGGCGTCGCGCGCCGTGGCCAGATCGCGCAGCGGGGCGTCGATCGCCTCGTCGGTCAGCTGGAACGTGCCGAAATGCATGCCGATCGCGCGGCGCGCGCCGAGTTCGGTGAAGGCGCGCACGGCATCGGCCGGGTTCATGTGGACATTGCCCATGAACCAGCGCGGCTCATAGGCGCCGATCGGCAGCAGGGCGAGGTCGGGGGGGCCCAGCCGCTCGCGGATCGCGCGGAAATAGCCGGTGTAGCCGGTGTCGCCCGCGATATAGATTTGCGCGCCGGCGTGGCGCAGCATGAAACCGCCCCAGAGGGTCGTGTTGCGGTCGGTGAGGCTGCGGGCGGCGAAATGCCGGGCCGGGGTCAGGGTGATCCGGGTTTCATGGATTGAGATGTGCTGCCACCAGTCGAGCTCGGTCACCGGGCCGAGACCCTTGCGCTGGAGCCAGGCGCGGTTGCCCAGCGGGGCGATGATCGGGGTCGGGCCGAACCGGGCGCGCAGGGCTTGCAGGCTGGGGAGGTCGCAATGATCGTAATGATTATGCGAGAGGAGGATCGCGTCCGGCCGGGGCAGATCGGCCAGCGCCAGCCCCGGCGCGCGCACCCGCCTCGGCCCGGCCCAGCCGACCGGGGAGCAGCGGTCGGAGAACACCGGGTCGCTGAGCAGGACCAGCCCCTTCAGGCGCAGCAGGAAGCTCGAATGGCCGATGAAGGTGAGGGCGAGATGATGCTCCGCGACGCGGGGCGGCGGCGGCGGATGGGCGGTGTTTTCGACATGGGCGGGCCATGGGGTGCGGCCGTCGCGCCGCGTCAGCCATTTCAGCATGGCGAACCGGCGGATGTGGCGCCTTGCTCCTTCGGGGTTGAAGAAATGCGTGCCATCGCAATGGTCGGAGAGCGGCAGGGGCAAGATCGGCGGGGGCATGGGTCAGCCGAAGCTTGCGGTGGTGGCACCGCGCGGCGGGGTTGGCCGGATGCCGGTGCCTGGGCGTGCCGCGTCGCTGAGGGCCCGATCGCC
>NZ_JBMFGY010000254.1:0-3074 GCF_049977125.1 Acidiphilium sp.
TGCCGATTTCGATTCTTTTGCGCCGACTCGCTTGTTCAGGCTCAGGCCCTTAGTGGATGTGGGTGACAACCGGATAGGCAAGGTTCAACTTTTACCCTTGCGCGACGGGGGCGTTCCAGACATGACGCAGAGCCCAACCAAAGAAAATTTCCGCCTGATGGTCACGCGATTTTCTCCCCTTGTAGCAGACTGGCAGGTTGCCGGATGGGCCGGTCCGGTGCAACGCGTCCGCCCGTGCGGTTTCGCGCGGACGGAGGCGATCGTCGTCAGGTCCGGCACTAGAAGAGTTTGAGCTTCAGACCGGCACCAATGAAAAGCGGCGCGCCGGTATCGACGTAGACCGGATTGCGGTCGCTCGCCGGGCCGCCTTTGAATTGCTGATATTCGTAAGGGTAGTAGTTCGTGTCGAACAGATTGTCGACATAGACGTTGAACGTCCATTTATGGATATACGGCGATTTGGTCTTCCAGCTATAGCCGACATTCAGGTCGACGATATTGTAGGGATGAACCGCCGGCAGGCCGGCAGGTGACCCGAGGTCGGTATTCATGTGCCAGGGGCCGACGAGATTATCGGTCAGTTTGGCGAGCAAGCCGGACCTCTTGTACTGAATGCCGAAATTGAGGTTGTAGAGCGGAACGCCGCCGACCAGTTCGCCACTGTAGACGCTCGCGCCGTCGTCGGCGAGATAGTTCGACGTGTATTTGGCGAGCGTATAATCATAATTCACATAGGTCGACAGCGTATCGGTAAGGGCGGCATCGATCGATGCGGTTGCTCCCTGATACAGGGCCGTCCCGACATTGTACTGATAGGTCTCGCCGGTTTGGTCATTGTAGTAGTAGCCAAACTTGTTGCTGAACGCCCGGCGGAAATAGGCGAGTTTTGTCTTGAACCGGCCAAAATTATAACGGACGCCGGCATCGACCGAGTCGACATATTCGGGCCGCACCAGTTCGAGTCCGGGCGTCGGCGCATTGCCAATCACCGCATAGTAGGCACTGATGTTCGGTAGTTTATAGACCCGACCGTAGTGGGCATAAACATCGAGATTTTTGGCAAGCTCGTAACTTACCCCGAATGAGGGCTCGGAAAAGTTGAACCTGTTCTTCACCGTTCCGGCATAGTCATAATAATAGCCACTGATGTCGTTGCAGGTGGTGAGGACGGAATAGTATTTGATGCCCGGCGTGATGCTCAGCTTGCCGTTCAGCAGCCGGATGTGATCCTGGATGTAGATATCGGCATAATTGCGCTGATCGTGCTCATCCCAGGCGTCATTATATCCATCGATCCTCGGTACATCACCCTCGCCATACCAGTATTCGGCGCTGCGGTCGTATGAATGGATGTAGGTCGCACCAACCGTGACGGTGTTGTGCGGCAGCAGGAATGACAGCGATGGCGTGATGCCGAGATTGCTGAAATTGTCGATATAGCGCTGGTATTGCGTGCCGTTATCGCTGCTGCCGAACAGCGCAGTCGGATTGTAGGTATTGTCGGGAATGCCGTCGGCCGCCGGATTGGCGTAGCTTTTGACCGCCGTCGAGATTTCATAACCTTCGTAGCCATGGGCGTATTCGGCGTTGCCGTAGCCCGTCCGGTCGTTGTTGTTCTGGGTATAGAACAGCTTGGTCCGGGCAACGACGTAGTTATTGATGATCGACCGCCAGCCCACGATGGTCGTGAACGAACGCGAAGTCGAGCGATTGTTCGCGACGTTGATCGGCCACTGAAAATCGTTGCCGTATTTCTGCGCCAGCGCGAGCGGCACGGTCACCGGTTGCTGGGCGCGCTCGTCGTTGTTGATCAGGATGAAAGAGAATTGCGAGCGCCCCTGATCATAGGGCTGGACCGCCGAAAGATACGAGTTGTTGTTGACGGCGAAGACATGCTTCAGATAACTCGAATAATCTGAATGGTCGAAATTGCCATAGAGTTCTGTACCCGAGCCGTTCATGGTGCCCGAATTGATCGAAAAGCCGCCACTGTTGAGCCCTCCCTGCGTACTGCTGGCGTAGGAGCCACCCCGTCCATAAATCGTCGCGTAAAATTTCGAACTCGGCATGACGGGGTGATAGTCGATCGTGCCGCCGAGTCCGTTGATGCCGGTTTCCGAGGGTGAGTTCGCGCCGCTGTAGATGGTGACGCCGTCGAACTGGCCGGCGGCGACCGGGGTCAGCGAGTGATCGTCGCCCTGACCATTGGTGCCCCCGCGGAACGCGTTGATGATCGGCACGCCGTCAAACTCCATCGCGACCTGATCGCTGTTAAACCCCTCGTAGGTGAAGGTCGTGTCGCCCGCTGTCAGGTTGCCGGGATTGGTATTGCGCACCGTGAACCCCGGTACCGTACGGAGCACCGACTGGAAGCTCTGGACCGGGCTGGTGTCCCTGATCGCCTCGCGGCTCACAGATCCGGTGCCGTGCTCGGCGCGCTCGATCTTCTTGATCAGTTTGATGTTGATCGGGTTGGGCGGCGGTGCGACGACGACCTGCGCATGGGCGGCCACCGTCAGCGCGATCGAACTGGAAAGGGACAGCAGGATCACGCGATGACGGGGTCGGTGGAACGTCGGGGCCTTATGCATCGTCGTTGTCCTAACATGCGTATTGAACGGTTGAGCCTCCGCTGCGCGGGGTTCGGAACACTTCGGTTTGTAACGACGGTTGATGACAGGTCCGTTGCAGTCCTGTGGCAGAGCGATGAAACCAGACGGGACAGATATCACGAAGCTGACATGTGACGGACGCGCCACGCGCACTTGGCACAATCGGAGTGGAGCATATTTTACCGTGTATGGTCGGGGATCGGCAGGCTCGGCATTGCACAGGTTGGCATCTCCAGTGTTGACCCCATGTTCCTCACCCCCGCCCGGAGCCGTGGTGCCTGGCCGCCAGCACCACCGATGTTACCGCGCGTCACCCGATCAATCTCTACGCGAAACGCTGGACCACCGGCGACTTCACGCTCGGACTCTGTCCATGTGTGGACGGCCCGGTGAGGTCAAGATCTGACGTTGCAAGATTTAGTGGCGGTTCGACTGCGATCATGTGTCCGGCTTCTTTGTGCG
>NZ_JBMFGY010000255.1:0-3070 GCF_049977125.1 Acidiphilium sp.
TAGCGATCTCGCATGGCGGACTTGCCGTCGTCATTTCGCTTGAAGGGGTATCGCTTTCCCCGATAGGTGATCGCGTATGCGGTCTGGAGCTATTACCGTTTCAACCTGAGCCTGAGGGACGTTGAAGAGCTGCTGGCTGAACGCGGTGTGACGGTGAGCTACTAGACGATCCGGGCATGGATCGATCGGTTCGGGCCGCAGATCGCAGCACGGATCCGGCGCGACAGACCATCGGCGGGCGATAAATGGCCTATCGACGAGATGGTGATCACCATCGGCGGTGAGCCGCACTGGCTATGGCGTGCCGTCGATGACCGGGGCGACGTGCTGGACATCCTGGTCCAGAAACGCCGCAATGCCCGTGCTGCCCGACGGTTTCTCCGTAAGCTGATGCATCGATGGGGGCAGCTGCCGCGCGTCGTGGTGACCGACAAGCTGCGGAACTATGACGTAGCACTCCGCTCGGATTGCCGCAGTGCCGATCATCGAACCCACAAGCAGTTGAACAATCGGATCGAAGTCTCTCACCGCCATACAAGACGACGAGAGAAGATCATGGGCCGGTTCAAGTCCGCCGGCCAGGCCCAGAGATTTCTCGCCACCCACGACCAGATCATCACCCTGTTCCGCCCGAAACGCCACCGCCTCTCCGCCCGATCATTCCGCCACAGCCGAGCCGACGCATTTTCGCTCTGGAACGACCACGTCGCCAACTTGGCCGCTTGATCGATCGGGTCTTGGTCAGAGCCTGCCCCATCTATTCAACTTGACAATGCTCTCACGCGCTATGCTGCCCCAGGTTGAATCGGCAGACCGAGCCTGAAAACATGCTCTTCCGACTGTGACTCAGGATCGGCTAGAATTGGCGACACCGGCGCCCGCTGCGCCATCGCAATCGCGGCGCCCAGCACCTGATCGACCGCATCGCGCAGCGAAGTCGGATAGTAGGTTGCCCCGATTGCGGCCTGAAAATCGGCATAACGTTCATAATCGGCCTTGGATGTCCAGAAACCAGCCGAGATCGGGGCGTCGGGACAGGCAGTGCGTATGCGTTGCGCGAGGTAGCGCAAGCTGGACGGTGCCGCCGCGATGTCGAGATAGCACAGAAACACGAGGGCGACTCCCTCGGTATCAAGGCTGGCGATATGGGTGCGCGCCGCCGCATCATGCGCGACGACGCGGGTCCCGATACCGTGCTTGGACAGAAGCTGCGCGATGATCGCACAGGCCTCGCCATCGAGCGGACCCCGCCCGGCGATGCAGAGCACGGGCGCCGCACCCTGCCAGATCGGTGCCAATTGTGCTTGCGGCGGCAGGTACAGTTGCGGTGCCGACGGATGGGGCTCGGTCTGTTCGGCAAGGCTCTGCCCGGCAGGATCGGCGAGCGAAGCGGTGTGCTCGGGCTTTTCAGCATCATCCTGGTCACTCAACCCATCGAGCAATTCAGCAACGGTCATGGTGATCCGCTCCAACTGCCCCGGATAGAGCGCACCCCGCGCCGCATCGCCGGCAGCGAGGCGCAGGGCGGGGAGCACGACAGTGTCGTAATAGCCGCACAACGAGCGGTCGCGCAGCAGGATCTCGGCCTGATCCAACGCCTCGTCCGGATCGCCGGCCAGGGCGCGCTGGTAGAAGGTTTCTACCGGGGTCAATGCTGGGCGGTCCCCCAGCAGCACATCGAGAAATTCCAGCCGCTCCACGTGCCGACCTAATACCACGAAGCACAGGGTCAGCGGCGTCGACAGCAGCAGTCCGATCGGCCCCCACAGCCATCCCCAGAAAATCGCGGCAATCACCACCGAAATCGGCGACAAGCCGGTGGTGCGGCCGTACATCATCGGCTCGACCACCTGGCCTACCAACATTTCGCCGACCACGAACAGCACCAGGGTCCAGATCGCCATCGACCAGCCGGGATCGACTGCGGCCGCCAGCAGCAGCGGCGGCACCGCGGCGATGAAACTGCCGATATAGGGAATGAACCGCGCGAGCGTGGTCAATACACCCCATAGGATCGCGCCGGGCACACCGATCGCGAACAGGCCAAGTCCGACCACGATGCCAAACCCGGCATTGATCAGGAATTTGGTCAGGAAATATCGGCTGAGCCGTTCGGCCGCATCGTCGAGTGCCGTGGTGGTGCGGTGCAGATCGGTTGAGCCGAACAAGCGGATCATACGATCGCGCAGATCTTCCCGATAAAGTAAAATGAATGTTGCAACGACGAAAACGATAAACATCTCCGCCAGCGGATCGAGCAGCGGACCCACGATCCCCTTGGCAACATCGCTCGGCGCGGTGGGTTGCGGCACCACGGAAACGCGTTCGGGTGGCGGCGGCTGGTTGAGCAACCGGCTTACCTGGTGCGGCGATGCGGCGTGCTGCAGCTCCTTGCCGGCCTGTTTGACGAAGCTGTTATAATTGCCGATCGTTGCATTACGGATCGTGTCGATTTTTTTTATAATTATAGTCCTTTCGGCCGGTACTTCCTGAATCAGCGCGCTGATCTGGGTGCCGATGATGGTACCAAGCCCGAGCAGAACGACCAGTGGCAGGAGCATCGCCAGCATCACTGAACCGGCGCGACCGCAACGCCAGCGGCGAAACCAGGCAGCGATCGGCGCAACCAGAAAGCTAAGCAGGACCGCTAGCGTAATCGGGATCAGAACCTCCCGTGCGAAATACAACGCGCACACCACCACCGCCGCAACGGCAAGTGACAACAATCCGCGCAATCCGGGTGTTTCAGCGGGCGGAACCGTGACCTTGCCGTCTGTAACCGGCGTCGGTCGCATCGTTTGCATTTCTGTATCCCCGTTTTTACAGATATGGGGAGATCAGGTACCGGAAAAACCCCAGGGCTCACATGGGGGTAGTGGTGTCAACCCGAATTTTCAGCACAAGAATGATCCTGGTCTCGGTGTTTGATGGGGACGCTCCCTCGTTCTGAGCAAGATAATTGGTGATTCCGCTCTCCCATACAGACATCCCTATGTTCGATCGAAAAGACCATCCCTCCGTCCCGACCAGCTTTTCACTGCGCAAGGCAGCGGGTGGCGGTCAAGGATGG
>NZ_JBMFGY010000256.1:0-3066 GCF_049977125.1 Acidiphilium sp.
GATGGTGGGATGCGGAAGGGCATCCCACCCTACGAGGTGCGGGTTCCCGGTGGTTGTACCGGCACGGGCCAGAATCAAAAAACGTTTACTCGGGTTTCCGGGCGTTTCACCGGTACGGACCAGATTAAAGAGAGTTTTTTGGTTCTTTTTTGCAAAAAAGAACGCCTTGCTTGCCTTGCCTATATGTGGCGCGGGTTATTCCACGGCGTTGATATCCGGGGCGGAGGGGTTTTTCATGCCGACGATATGGTAGCCGCAATCGACGTGGTGGATTTCGCCGGTGACGCCGCGCGCGAGGTCGGAGAGCAGGTAGAGGCCGGAGGCGCCGACTTCTTCGAGGGCGACGTTGCGTTCCAGCGGGGCGTTATATTGGTTCCATTTCAGGATGTAGTTGAAATCGCCGATGCCGGAGGCGGCGAGGGTTTTGATCGGGCCGGCGGAGATGCCGTTGATCCGGATGCCGCTGGCGCCGAAATCGGCGGCGAGGTAGCGCACCGAGGATTCGAGGGCGGCTTTGGCCACGCCCATGACGTTGTAGTGTGGGGTGACGCGTTCGGCGCCGAGGTAGGTCAGTGTCAGCATGGCGCCGCCGCGCGGCATCAGGGCGCCGGCGCGTTGCGCGGCGGCGGTGAAGGAGTAGCAGGAGATGTCCATCGCTTGCAGGAAGGCCTGGCGTGGCGTGTCGGCGTAGCGGCCGCGCAGGAATTGCTTGTCGGCGAAGCCGATGGCGTGGACCAGGAAATCGATGTCGCCCCAGTGTGACGCCACTGTGTTGAACGCGGCGTCGAGGGCGGCGTCGTCGGTGACGTCGCAGGGGATGATCAGGTCCGAGGCGATGCTTGAAGCGAGGGGGCGGAGCCGTTTTTCCAGGGCCTCGCCCTGATAGGTGAAGGCGACCTCGCCGCCCTGGGCGGCGATTGCCTGGGCGATGGCCCAGGCGATCGAGCGGTTGTTGGCCACCCCCATGATCACGCCGCGCTTGCCCCGCATCAGCGTACCAGCGAGCGGAAGGGTTGCAACGGATTCATGCATAACGGAACTCCAATCTGAACGTCGCCAATACTGTCATACCGGGGTGGTGGCACAAGGCGGCATGACCTATCAAGTGTACGACACTGTTTCGAGGGCAACCAATGATCGATCTTACCGACGACCCTTATGATCTGTTCGGCGCCTGGATGGCAAAGGCCGAGGAGTCTGAACTCAACGATCCGAATGCGATGACACTCGCGACCGCGACGCCGGAGGGGCAGCCTTCGGCGCGAATCGTGCTGCTGAAATCGTGGGACCGGCAGGGTTTTGTGTTTTATACCAATCTGGAGAGCCGCAAATCGGACGAAATCCGGGCTAATCCGCAGGTGGCGCTGCTGTTTCACTGGAAGACCCGCAAGCGGCAGATCCGCATCGAGGGCAGTGCCGCGCAGGTGAGTGACGCGGAGGCCGATGCCTATTTCGCGACGCGGCCGCGCCTGTCGCGAATCGGGGCGTGGGCGTCGGATCAGTCGCGGCCGCTGGCGGATCGGCGGCGTCTTGAGCAGCGGCTTGAGCAATCGATCGCGCTTTATGCCGATGCCGAGGTGCCGCGACCGCCGCACTGGTCGGGCTGGGTGGTGACGCCGCGGGCGATCGAATTCTGGGAGGATCGGGATTTTCGGCTGCATGACCGGGCGGTGTTCACCCGCGCGGGTGAGTTCTGGCAGGCGACGAGATTGTATCCATGACGGTTGACTTGCTGATCCGCGCGGCGACGCTGGCGGATGGGCGGCGCGACATCGACATTGCGATCGATGACGGCGTGATTGTCGCGATCGGGCCGCGTCTCGATATCGAGGCGGCGCGGGTGATCGATGCCGGCGGGGATCTGGTGACGCCGCCGTTGATCGACAGTCATTTGCATCTGGATTCCACGCTCTCGCTCGGCCTGCCACGGCGGAACGAGAGCGGCACGCTGCTCGAGGGTATCGCGCTTTGGGGCGAGCTCAAGCCGCATCTCACGATCGAGGCGATTTACGAGCGGGCGCGGCGTTTGTGCCTGTGGTCGATCGCTCAGGGGATCGGGGCGATTCGCTCGCATGTCGATATTTGTGACGACCGGTTGCTGGCGGTCGAGGCGCTGACGGCGTTGCGGGCCGAGATGGCGCCGTTCATCACGATCCAGCTCGTCGCGTTTCCGCAGGATGGCTACCGGCGCTATGAGCGGGCGGCGGAGAACCTGGCGCGCGCGCTGGCGATGGGGCTCGACGTGGTGGGCGGGATTCCGCATTTCGAGCGCACCATGGACGAGGGCGCCGCGAGTGTACGTGATCTGATGGCCCTTGCGGCGGCGCGGGGGCTGATGGTCGATATGCATTGCGACGAGAGTGATGATCCGCAGTCGCGCCATATCGAGACGCTCGCCGCCGAGACCATTCGTCACGGCATGCAGGGGCGGGTGGCTGGATCGCATCTGACCTCGCTGCATTCGATGGATAATTATTATGCGAGCAAGCTGATACCGCTGATCGCGGAGGCCGGGGTGAGCGCCATCGCCAATCCGCTGATCAACATCACGCTGCAGGGCAGGCACGACACCTATCCGAAGCGGCGGGGGATGACGCGGGTGCCGGAGCTGATGGCGGCGGGGGTGAATGTCGCGTTCGGGCATGATTGCGTGATGGACCCGTGGTATCCGCTCGGCAGCCACGACATGCTGGAGGTGGCCGGGATGGGGCTGCATGTGGCGCAGATGACCGGCGTTGCCGGGATGCGGGCGTGTTTCGATGCGGTGACGGTGAATGCCGCCGCCGCGATGGGGTTGAGCGATTACGGCATCGCGGTGGGCAGGCCAGCGCATCTGGTGGTGTTCGATGCCGGCGATCCGATCGAGGCGATCCGGCTTCGCGCGGCGCGGCGCCTGGTGCTGCGCGCCGGGGCGATTATTGCCGAGGCGCCGGCACAGCGCAGCCTTGTCATGGTGGGCGGCGAGTCCCGCACGGTCGATTTTCGCCAGCCGCATTGATGTCGGGGGCGTGAACGACCACGTAACCGGTCGAGAGTAGAGCGTTATGCTTTCAGCTTAACGCTCTA
>NZ_JBMFGY010000257.1:0-3058 GCF_049977125.1 Acidiphilium sp.
CACGGGTAATCTGCATGAAACCCTCCAGCGGTTATATATACCCGAGTATATATTATTTTCCACCCGTTGCAATCATCAGGCTGGTATAAGCTTGGATCAAGAAACTATGTGCCATTTCGCCCGCCCCTCGTTGATGCATGGCGCGCGCAAAGATAAGATGTTCGTCATTTCCAAGGACGGCGGACAGGTACGCTTTGGACGGGAGCTCTACTTCAGGCCAGCGGAGCTCATTCGGTAGGTGCGCGAGAGCAGGTTGCTTCAATAGAGTGCCGCGCTAAAATGAGTACAAGATTCGCCTTATCTCAAGGATCTCGCATTCGGGGCAGAGGCGCCCCTTATGCGATTAAGAATATCAGATGAATTCTTAAATAAATTAGTATTTATTTCTATAAATATAATTTATATTTTCATTTTTAAATTATACCTTTGATATGATTTAATATGAGATTATTAATATTTTTATATTGTTCTATTGAAGCTGAATGCCCCGCTTTACCAACGACGTGATATTTTCCTCCTGATGCTGTTGCTATATTTTCTGATTCCTTCGGGCCATAAGCATGATCTTCATCGCCGGCAATCGCAAACACCGGAACACGACAATCTTTCAACTCGTGAAGTATCGACTGACGGAAAACGACCTGATGTGCCGAATCAGCGATGGATTTCGGAAGATTCAACATCTTTCGACGCCAGTGATCTTTTTCTTCGGTGCGGCCAGGGTCCGCAAGGAAGGTGTCGCCGAACATAATATACATGAGCGTATCAATTAACGGATCGGTTCCGTTCGCTGCCATTGACTCAACCAACGGTGCAAAATCTGCTTTCTTATGCTCTTCCTCACCAGACGAATTTATCGGTACGGCCGATGCAATCAATTCAGGGTATCGGGCAGCAAGCCTAAGTGCAATAAATCCACCCATAGAATTCCCGATGACGTGACACGGCGCAAGGTTCAGGGCTTTGATCAGAGCTGCAGCGTCCTCGGTCAGATGATCCATTGATTGCTCGGCGCGTTCGGCCGGACTGCTCTTGCCCTGACCGCGATGATCATACGCCACTACCCGATAATCACCGGCCAGTTCGTCTCGCTGGTGATGAAACATCGTATGATCGAAAAACAATGAATGGCTAAACAGGATCGCAGGCTTAGCAGTATCTCCGGTGTCTTCAACCCATATCTGACATCCATTTATGACGACATGTTTCATTTTACTTTCCCCTATTATTTTTTATCACTATATACTCGCGATCGCTAAACGAAAAACTGCAGATTATGGTCGACTGTGCGCGTCCGATCGAGAACCCACACAGATGACATGATTGTTATATTTCCGTGAAGGCAAAACGAGCATTACTTTAACCCCCGGTGCCAGACGCAAGATGCACCTTGAACCACTCACAGGCCGCACCGGAAGCCTTATCAAAATCGTGAACATAGGCATCGAAATGGCCGCCGTTCAACATCACGAGCTTCTTGGGCTGCAGCGCTTTCTCGTAGGCTAACAATGTCTGATCCGCGACGGTCAGGTGATCGGCAAGACCGACGATCAGCAACAGCGGCGTCGGACTAATGTGCGCGATATGGATACCGGGCTCATATTCGGTGAACATCTCCACTGAACGCAGCGTTACCTCATTCCGCCAGGAGGGTGCCCGCTCCTCGTGGGTCGCCGTGAACCAAGCCCAGGAATCCGCCGTCGGCAGCGCTGCAGGACCACTGGGATCCTCCGTCACAACCGGGATCATCGCAGGATGACCACCTTTGTAACGATTCCGTCGATCTTCATCGAACATGTCATACAGCCCGCAGAATGCGTCTGACCGGATCAACCGCCGTGCATTGGCATGACCACTTATTAGCGGAACTTGCGCCACGACTGCCTTCACCCGTCGGTCGGTGGCCGCTACAACGAGTACATGCCCCCCGGAATAGCTCGATCCCCAGATGCCTATTTTCAACCGATCCGTTTCTGGAAGAGTTTCAGCAAACGTAATTGCGTCGCGATAATCCCGCACTTGCTGCCAAGGATCGATCTCCTGACGCGGTTCGCCGTCGCTCGCCCCGAAATTACGATTATCAAAAACCAGCGCCGCCATGCCTGCCTGGCTAAAGACTTCGGCAAACCGATCAAGATACATTTCTTTCACGGCTGAAAAGCCATGAGCCATTATAATTGTCGGAACTGATCCAGTAAGGTTCGCCGGCGTATAATACCACCCCCGCAGTACCGTCCCATCTTCGGTCGAAAACTCAATATCCTTGCGCATTTCCTGTTCCCTTTTGTTTTGTTTATGGACGGCAATCATAGCACCGAAGGGCGGATTTCCTATTCTTTTTCCCTTCGCGTGGAGGTGCGATCCATCGTCATCCATTTGCCGTCTGGCTCGGCTACGCGGAACCCATACCGCTGATAAAGTCCATGGGCGTCTTCTGTTGTAAGGGTCCAATGCGAGACAGAAGCGAGATCGGGATGCGCCAGGATGCTTTCGACCAGCCTCTTCCCGAGGCCAGCCCCACGCAAATCGAGGCGAACAAATACATCCCCCAGATGAGCACGAAGGGCATAGTCAGTCAGCACACGACCAAACCCAACCAGCCCGCCGTCGGGTGCGTAGATACCAATGCAAAGGCAGTTTGCCCAACTCCGCTCAGTCAGAGCACGTGAGCGGTCCAGTCCCCAATAAACGCCTGCCAACGCCGTATGGACGACCTCCATGTCAATACGCCCGCGATCATCACTGATGACGTAACCCTTTGGAAGATTGACTTCATAGCTCATTGGTAAAATGTCATGCCAAATTGGTCCTCGGGGTGAAACCCCCGCTGGCGGGGGCAGAACGGGTCCTCTGGTCTCGTCGACGCTATCCCGTCAGGGCCTCGGATTCGGTCCGACTGCTCGCGGATTGACGGTGAATGGGCTACATCCCCATCCTAGGTCCTCGTCGCGGACGTGGGGCAGGGAAGTCGGCGGGCTTCTGTTCCGGTACCAGCTTGAGCACCAACCGTGACGCCTTGGCCGCCGCCTCCTGCCGCTGGCGTTCCTGCGCGATCCGC
>NZ_JBMFGY010000258.1:0-3050 GCF_049977125.1 Acidiphilium sp.
AATGGCGATGAGCAGACGGCGCGGGAGTGGCAGCGTGCGATCACCAAATCCCGCACGCCGATCGGTTATGTCGATTACACCTTCTCGGCTGATAAGTCGGTGTCGCTGGCCTGGGCGTTCGCGCCGACCGAGGCGGAGCGCAATCTGATCGCGCAGGCGCATCGGGATGCGGTGCATGCGGCGATGCAGGTTGTCGCCGAGACGGTGGGTCAGGCCCGGATGGGCAAGGGTGGCCGGGATGGCGCGGAGAAGGGCGCGATCGGCTGGATCACCTTCGATCACTACACCGCCCGCCCGACGCTGGAGATCGCCCGGCCCGGTCCGGACGGGCGGATGGAGACCGAGCTGGTCACGGTGAAAGTGGCCGGTGATCCGCAGCTGCACACCCATGTCGCGGTGCCCAATGTGGTGCTGACGCCGGGGGGCCGGGTGGGATCGCTGGATATGCTGCAGATGCATGATCGCATCCATGAATGGGGCGCGCTGTATCAGGCCTATCTGGCGCAGAACCTGCGCGCGCTCGGCGCCGAGGTTGCCCTTGATGAGACATTGGGATCGGCGCGGCTGACCGCGGTGCCCGATGCGGTGCGGACCGCGTTCAGCAAGCGGACCCGCGACGCGCTGGCTGACGCCAAAGCCTATGCGAAGGAGACCGGGGCGAATTGGGACCGGATGTCGCCGGATGAGCGGATCATGCTGCTGAAGGGCGGCGCTTTTGCGAGCCGCAGCGCCAAGGCGGATGATCTGAGCGATTTTACCGCCTGGCAGCGTCAGGCCGAGCGTCTGGGCTATCAGCACCAGAGCGTGCTCGATCCTGCGAACCCCAAGCCGGTGATGGACGAAGCGAAGCGGCTCGATGTGGCGTATTGGGCGGGGGCAAAACAACTCGGCCGGAAATTCGAGCATCGCGCGGTGCTGGACGAGGCCGATGCGCGGGTGGCGGCGGCCCGTGGTCTGATCGCGTCGGGCCTGAGCGGTCCGGCGGATATCGATAAGGTACGGGCCTCGTTCAGTGCCCGCGGGGTGACCGACACCTGGAGCAATTTCGACGGGGGTCCGTTCCGTCTCAGGCCCGGGACGTCGCTGATCGAGGTGGCACTGGTGCGGGATGATCCGGCGGTCGAGGGGGCGACGATCACCGAGACGCGTCTGACCACGCAGGCGCAGCTCAATCAGGAACAGCGCGTGATCGAATTGGCGCGCAAACATGCCGGCGATACACGGGGTTTGCTCACGCCGCCTACGATCCAGCGCGGCATTGCGGCAACCGATCTCGATCTGACCGGGGCGCATGGTCGGGCGCAGCGGCGGATCATCGATCACCTCGGCCTGGGTGGGCGGTTCGCGGTGGCGATCGGGGCGGCGGGGTCGGGCAAGACGACGCTGCTCAAACCGCTGGTCGCGGCCTGGCATGAGCAGGGGGCGGATATTCACGGGATCAGTCTCGGCTGGCGCCAGGCGCGCGAGTTGCGTGAAGCCGGGCTGCGGATTGCCGATCCGATCAGAACCCGCAATCGGGTCCAATCCCAGTCCCAGCGACAAGCGTCCGTAGCGATCCCGGCGCAGGTGCCGATCCTGCCCGATCTCCAGGACGGATCACCGGACACCCATCGCGACAGCGTGGCGGCGGTGAGCGTGTTCATCAACCGGGTGAAGTCCGGCCGTCTGGTACTGGGTCATGGCAGTGTGGTGGTGATCGACGAGTTGGGCACGATCGGCACGCGGCAGCTGGCCGATCTGCTCGAGCTGCAGGATCGGTACCGGTTCCGGATGGTGGCGATCGGCGATCCGAAGCAATGCCAGTCGATCGAGGCGGGATCGGTGATCCGGCTTCTGGAAACCGCGCTGGGCAAGATCCCCTCGATCGAGACGACGGTGCGCCAGACCGATCCGCGCGCCCGCGAGATCGCCGGTCTGTTGCGGGCGGGCAAGGGGGCGGAAGCCCTCGCCATGAAGTATCAGGACAAGACCGCCGAGATCGTGCCGGGCGGGTTGAGCGAGATCGTCGAGCGGGCGGCAGCACTCTGGCATGAGCGGCAGCGAGCGAATGCCGACCGGCCGCGCTATAGTATCAGTATCAGCACGCCGACCAACGAAGATGCACGGGCGATCGGGGCGGCGATCCGGGCGCGGTTGCAGGCATCGGGCGAACTGGCGCGCGATGCGACGGTTCTCCCGGCGATCGATCCGAACAGTCACGCCAGATACGACCTGCCGCTCGCCCCCGGTGATCGGGTGCGGTTGTTCGCCCGTACCAATGCCAATTTGACCGGTGGCCAGTCCGGGGTGATCGGCGACAACGGCTCGATCCTGGAGGTAACAGCGATCCAGCGGGACGGTCTGGTTCTACGCAACGATAAGGGTAGTGAAGGGCTGGTGGTCTGGGAGGCGCTGACCGATCAGCGATCGGGCCGGGTGCGCCTGACCTATGGCTATGCGATGACGACCAACACGGCGCAGGGGGCGACGACGACCGAGCATATCTTCGTCACGCCGGGCGGCTCGCGGATGACCGATGGGTTCAAGAGCTATGTCTCGGGGTCGCGCCATCGCGAGCGGGACTATTGGCTGACCTCGGAGGGGGCGGAGCGGCAGGAGATCGTCGGTCGCCGGCCGCTGGGGGATCCGCGACCGATCCATGAGCACGACATCTGGGCGAACTGGGGCCGCAACATCATGCGCCGGCCGGAGATCCTGAATGCGATTGATATCGTCGCCCAGGCCGATCAAATCCGGCGCGGCACGGCGCGCTCGTTCATGACGGGCAAGGAGTTGCACGAGAGCACGGCGCCGACGGGTGATCAGCGGGCGGAATTGCAGCGCAAATTCCAGCACACCCATGTCGGGACGGCGGAACCCGCGATCCAGTCGATGAGAAGCGACTTTGCCGAGCACCAGCGGCAGACGCAGGGGACGATCGAGCGGCTGACCCAGGCCGGGGATGTGGTGCGGCGGGCGGTTGCCGAGCGCATCAGCCGGGCACGGCCGTTGCTGGATCGGGCGCGCGGGGTGGCGCGGGAGCGGATCGATGCGATCATGCGGCGTCACGA
>NZ_JBMFGY010000259.1:0-3032 GCF_049977125.1 Acidiphilium sp.
GCACAAGATGCCGCGGGGCCGTCCACCCCAACGGAAAAGCGAAGCGCAATCCGCCTCTTGCTTACCACGACAAAAGCGCCCGCTTCCAAACAAGAAAACCAAAGTCGTTCTTGAAAAAAGAACCAAAAAACTCTTTGGAATCAGGTGCTAGCCTTGGCGGCGTCGTCGGCTAAATTGGCATGGCGGTTCCGCTGCGTGATAGACCGCGCTGGCCGCCAGCCTGATCTCCAGCACAGTTCCTTTCATCAGCGCCGCCGGCACCACCGCCGCGCCATCCGTCCACCGCCCGTCCGCCTCCGCATCATGCCACCCCTCGACCAGAGAAGGATCATCGAGGTCGATCATCCGCCGACCCGCAAGCAGAGCCGCAATCTTCACGCCCAGCCGCCGCCGATCCCGCGGATCGGCCGTAATCTCCCCCGGAATTCCCGAACGACTTTCGATCACCCACGCCCCGTCGCGCCGCCGCCGCGTGCGCACATCCGCATCACGCGTGGTCTCTACACCGGCCCGCGCCAGCAGCCCCGCCCGCAGCGCTTCAACCACCGCCCCCGCCTCGGCAAACGGCGCGCACCCCTCTGCCTCACGCCGGTCCTGCGCGAAATCCGGATGCAGCGTCAGCGCGCCGCCATGCTCGAACGCCGCGCGATTGCCGGTGTCCAGATAACTCTCGACCGGGCAACCCTCGGCATAAATCACCGCGTGCACCGCGAGTTCGACATGGAAATACGTGACACTCGGCTGACTGACCTGGCGGATCGTCACTCCGTTGAGCAACGCCTTGGCCGGCACCAGATGCCCGTCAAGATACAACGCATGATCCGGCGAAACCGTCAGCGCCCGCGCCGGCACCCCATCACAAATCGCCCCCACCTCGATCACGATCGGCTGCACCGCCGCGGGTCGCGCATGCCGCCGCAAATCAAGCCGCCGCTGCCCAAGCCAAACAATCGGTGCCGCCCCGCCGCCATGCAGCACGAGCCAATCCCCAACGCGCAACGCCTCCACCGGCCGAGGGCCATCCGCCGTCAGAATTTCGGTGCCCGCCGCAAAACACGGCACCAGCGCGATCGTGGTATTCGCCGGCGGATCCGTCACGATAAAATCGGCCGTGGTGAAATTTCCGACGATATCGAGCGTGATCGTGCTCGACCCGCTGAACAATTCGAGCCCCGTGCCGGTCACGAAACTGTCGGACGTCGCGGCAAACCCATCCAACTGGATCGTATCGCCGAGCGCGAACCCGTTGATCGTCTGGCCTTGGGCAAGCTGCGCGATGCCGCCTTCAACCGTAAGCGAAGCGCCCGGAGCGAAACTCAGGTCGGTCGCCCCACCGAACGAACTGCTCAGCGCAATCGTGCCGCCCGGCTCGGTGCCGGCGGCGAATTCAACGACATCAGCCGCATCGGTCGCCGCAATCGCACCGATGAAACTCGCCCCGGGCTCGATCACCACGGTACCACCCGCCGTACCGAACCGCACCGCCGGCCCGCCCGCGCCGTTGACCAGCCCGGCATCGATCAGCGTGCCGCCGTTGAGAACCACTCCCACATCCTGGTGTACGCCATCGATCGTCGCACCTGCGAAATTCATCACCGTGCCGCCGGCATCAAGGCTCACGGCGCCGAGGATCATGCCGTAATTCGCAAGCGTCGCCGCATCACTGAGCCGGACCGCGCCCTTGTATCCCGCGATTGTGCCCCCGAGCACATTATCGATACTGCCATATTGCAGAACGATCCCAGTGCCGTCGGTCGCCGCGCTCTCGATCAAACCCGAATTGGTTATATCGAGCGTACTCGGTATACCTGTCGCAAGACTGATCGACGAAACACGCGACAGGTTGGTCTGCCCATAAATCGCGACCCCGCTGTACGACGAACTGCCCGTGAACGAGACGCCGTATTTGTTGACTAGGGCAATGCCGCCGATTGTGCCGCTATTGTTGATAATATCATGGCCATGCCCGATGATACCCGGCGCACCGAATATAGTCCCCCCATTGGTCAGTGTATCAATGATGCCCGCATTCGGACCAGCGACCTCTAGGTCTCCCAGATCGACGCCGTTGCCGAACGTGACATATGTATCGAGCGAACCGGCAAAGGTGAATGTCCCGGCAAACGAGGTCCCCAGAATGACACCCTCGTTCAGAATACTGGCACTGACACCGCCATAATTGGCAATATAGACAGCCACCGCATTTGCCTCGATCGTGCCCCCCGCCTGATTGATGACGGTGCCGCCATTCATATAGACGCCGTCGGTCTGGATCGTGCCGTATTGCGTGTAATTGGGTACCTTGATCGCCTGCAGACCGGTGCTGCTCACCAAACCCTGATTGACGAACAGGTTGCCCAACCCCCTCAGATTGACCGCCGCCTCGATCCCGATCGTGCCCCCCATACCCCGCGCCGCCGTATCGATGATCGTCCCACTCACGGAAATCGTGCTGGCATTGGTCAGCGTCGTCCCCGGATTGTCGCTGAACACGCTGGCGTAGATCACGTAGCTGCCGGTCGCGATACTGGTGGTCGTGTTGAACACCGTGTCGACCGGGCTGACGATGATCGTGGGATTGGTCTCCAGCGTGATGCCGGTATGGACGATCGTGCTACCCGTCGACATATTGATTCCCCTTGGTCGAGGTCGGAGCCAGACGAACCTCGGTTAAATCAAGACAGATTTATCCACGTGACGGCAGCAGATCATTTCTTCGTGATAATTAAACCAAATCGTTACAAAATAAAAGTTGAAAGCGCACGCATTTTTTCGGTAACAAATTCGTGATAACTAAGGATTTCGCACAACCTCAGGGCGGGTATGGCCTGTCATATTCAACCAAAAATAATTCAAGACCCCGCAAACTCAACAGTGTTGCATTACCGGCTCCCGGTCCGATGTCTTGGTCGATCGCCCGTTTACGACGTGGCTAATCCCGGCAAACAGCGATGAGAGCGGCGAAGTTAGAGCAATATGCGATTAAGTTGACGCGGCAGCGGCAACATAATCGCATGAAATCGCTCAAAAAA
>NZ_JBMFGY010000260.1:0-3006 GCF_049977125.1 Acidiphilium sp.
GTCACCGTGCGCAGCTTCGAGTATGAGCCGGATTATAACGCGATCATCGCCGCCCTTTTCCAGAAGTTCCAGCAGGGCGGCGGCAAACCGCACGAATTAGAGATCGATCGCTCGCCGATGATGAATCAGGTGGCGGGCGAAATACTGCACGGTGTCGCCAAGCTCAATCCCGAGACCTTCACAAATTTGGATGCGTTCGTTGTCCGCTATCGTACGTTCATCGATCCGATGATCGCCCGGTTCGATCGGGAGATCCACTTCTATGTCTCGTGGCTCGACTTCACCAGCCATATGGCAGCTTCGGGCCTGACGTTTTGCTACCCGATTCTGGCAGACGATCGGACGATCCGCGTGGCCTCGGGGTTCGATCTCGCGCTGGCGCACAAGCTGCTGGGCGAACGACGCAGCATCGTCACCAATGATTTCCATCTCGATGGTCGTGAACGGATTCTCGTGGTCACCGGACCGAACCAGGGAGGCAAAACGACCTTCGCGCGCACGTTCGGCCAGATGCATTATTTCGCGAATCTCGGCTGCACGGTGCCGGGGAGGGCCGTACGACTGCACCGGTTCGACCGGATCTTCACTCATTTCGAACGTGAGGATGCCCTCACCACGCTGCGTGGCAAATTGCATGACGATCTTGTGCGAGTTCATGCCCTGCTCGAGGCGGCGACGGCCGATAGCATCATCATCATGAACGAGATTTTCAACTCGACCGCGCTGAAAGATGCGAGTTTTCTCGCCCAATCGGTTCTACGGCGGATTATCGCGCGCGGGGCGATCGCCGTCTGTGTCACATTCATGGATGAACTGGCGTCGCTCGCACCGGAAACCGTGAGCCTGACCAGCATGGTGCTCCCGGACGATCCGGCCGAGCGGAGCTTCAAGATCGTACGCCGACCTGCAGACGGCTTAGCCTATGCCTTGTCGATCGCTGAAAAGCACGGCGTCACCTATCGGCGGCTGAAGGAGCGTCTCGCATGAAAGCGCATTTGATGTTCCCCGATCGGGACATCGATATCAAGGCTGCCTTGCCGCCCAATGCCGCCGATCTGATTCAGGACATGGAGCTTGAAACGCTGCTTGCCGCAATGGCCGCTGGTGACAAGTTTCTCCATGAGATTGCCCATAGATCGGTCCTGACCGGATTCGGCAATACCAAGGAGATCATTTTGTGGCGGCAGGACGTGCTGCAGGACTGCATCGACCAGGAAGCAGAAATCCGCACCCTCTACGCCATCGCCCTTGCGCCGCGGGAGGTCCGCAAAGGAATTTTCTACAGTTTCAGTAGCCGCTATCCTGGCATGCTGCTCAGCGGAGCGGTGCGGCTGCTCGAAGGACTGCGTCGGATCATCGGGGACCTCGCGCAATTTGCCACCCGCAACCGAGAGCGATTTCGCTCCACGGCGCTGCGCAATCTGTGCTCAATGTTGGAGAGCGAACTCGACCCCGATTACCTGGCAACAGTCGACGAACATCTCACGACCCTGCATTTCCGCCAAGGCGTTCTGTTCAGCGCGCGGTTAGGACCGGGTAACGAGGGCCACGACTATGTGCTGCGCCATTTCGTGCCGGAGCGTTGGGCTTGGCTGAAGGATCTGATCAACGGGGCACCACCCAATTATTATTTCAGCATCCATCCCCGCGATGAATCGGGGGCTCGTGCCCTGACCTCCCTACGCGACGAGGCCCTGGTGGATGCCGCGCGCACCACGTCCCGCGCCAGTGACCACATTAACGATTTTTTCACGATGCTGCGCACCGAACTTGCGTTCTATATCGGTTGCCTCAATCTGCGACGCGCACTGAGTGACAAGGGTTGCCCGATCTGCATACCCGCCGTCGCTAAGCCCGACGACGCCGGTGTCGCCTTTGACGATCTGCGCGATCCCTGCCTGACTCTGACGATCGAAAGCAAGGTGGTGGGTAATTCCATCGATGCGCCGACATCTCCTCTGCTGATGATCACCGGGGCCAACCAGGGAGGCAAATCGACTTTCCTGCGTAGCCTCGGTCTCGCCCAGATCATGCTGCAGACTGGTATGTTCGTCACGGCGCAGCAGTTTTCTGCCGGGCTTCGAGATGGACTGTTCACGCATTACCGCCGGCGCGAGGATACCGGGCTGAATAGCGGCAAGTTCGATGAGGAATTGTGCCGGATGAGCCGCCTGGCCGACCAGATGAGCAGTGCCCCGATGTTCCTGTTCAATGAATCTTTTGCGGCCACCAACGAGCGCGAGGGTTCCGAGATTGCCCAGCAGATCATCCTCGCACTGGTGGAAGCTGGGGCGCGGATCGTGTTCGTCACCCATATGTTCGCACTGGCGGAATCCTTCATCGATCATCCTCAGATCGGTGTCACGTTTCTACGCGCGGAACGTGATGAAGGTGGCACGCGCAGTTTCCGGCTCTTGCCCGGCGCGCCGCTCACAACCAGTTTCGGCCAGGATCTGTATCGCCAGATCTTCGGCAACGATACGACCCATTAACCAACCGAAGGAGAAAGCCCATGACGGAAGACGCCACGATGGTTCGGATCAACCTGCAGGAATCTGATCACGGCAAGCGTAAGAACCTGATGGACGAGGTGTTGAACGCGTTACGTGACCGCCTCAGCCTCGAAGGCGTCTCGGTGCTCCGCGGCATTGCCGGACTGGGCGCGGGTGGGGTGATCCATGCTTCCGATATGATGCATTTCGACGTCGATCTGCCTTTGATTGTCGAATTCTGCTGCGCGCCGAAGCTTGCCGAAGCGGCGATTGCTCTTTTGGTCGACCTCGTGCCTGATGGACACGTGGTCTCGTTTCCGGTCACGCGCCATAATCGTGCCTGAGCCATATGGCGCTGGCGGGTTACGAGGAACTGAAGTTTGCGCTCGCCACCCTGTTGCGCGATTACGCCACCGCGCCTGGGGTACAAACGGTGATGAAAACCGAACTGCTGTCCCGACTGGCCCGGGACCGATTTAACCTGGTCACGGTCGGGCGCTTCAGCCGAGGCAAA
>NZ_JBMFGY010000261.1:0-3005 GCF_049977125.1 Acidiphilium sp.
AAATAATCCTATTGAGGCAAGAAAACCGTCTCATGGGAGCGAACTGTTAGGGTATGCCGCAATAAGACAGACTGAAATCTGGGCTTAAAGTCGAAGTTCTCGTGCCCCGTCAACAATAGCAAAATGTATGGACTATTTTTCTCAGCATGACAGCTCAACGCGTCATGGCTGAGGTTAATATCCATCTGCATACTCGGGCACAGGAAAAGAACCTCATCGATCAGGGAGACGAACTGGTAGGCACCAACTAGTTCTTATCACGGAAGCCCATGACAGCACCGACTTTGATGCGGGGGAGGCAGTTCTGGACACTCCATCAGACTTTATCAGCACAAGTGGACCAGAATCCATTTTCATATAAATGCCGGATGGAATAATTCGGCAGAATCGAATGCACCGCAATAAATTATTAGGGATTTCGCTCTATCGTTCGACCAAAGAGGATGTCGTATATGTGCAGCAGTACTGAAATCGAGATCGACCCCGCAGTGCCATGGCGCGAGGCTGCGGATATTCGTATCGGGTCCGGCTTCTCAGGCCGTGATATCAGCCGGTTCCTGCGCTACAAGATGACAACGCCGACACGGCATTTCGTAGCAAAAAATGTCACATTCGATCCGGTATCCGGACTCGTTCTGCACAACGATCAACCGCTGCCCTGGTCTTGCTATTTTGGACCAGAAAATGGACGGGTTCCTATACAAACCAAAGCCGCACTCGCGCGAAAACCGGCGTTTGACACAATTAATGACCGCCGCGTGTACTGCGGCTATAATCAGCACTTCAGGAACTACGCACATTGGATCACCCAGTGCGTTCCAGCGATCGTGGGTTACGCCAGAGAACCTCAATTTTTGGGCGGGTTGTTGCTACTGCCGCAGCTCCCGTCAGAATACGAACACGCACTACGGCTTACGGGTATCGCTCTTCCCGAGATCCTACAAGTTGATTCAGATCAAGTGGTCCGGGTTGAAAACTTTGTGTATTCGTCCCATCTTCAGAATTTCAATGCCCCTTCCTATCATACCAGAACCGTATTCGATAATATGATCAGGGCCGCATCGCAGAAAAAAGATCAAAATAAAAAGATTTATATTTGGCGAATTGACAGTGATAAGCGGCCAATGGTTAATGAAATTGAGCTTGTTGAAGCACTGACGCAGAAGGGATTCATACCGGTCATCACGGGATCTATGTCTATAGACGAACAGATCAACTGTTTTAACAATGCTGAACTTGTTGTTGGCGCCCACGGCGCAGGTTTCGCCAACATCGTATTCTGCCGGCCGGGAGCGGCCGTCTATGAGCTGACACCGGAGCATCATATCGATCTCTATACTGGCTTCGCGATGAGCGTCCTGGCACAGACACGCTCAGTTCATTACTGGGTCGATGCGTTTCCGTCGCATGGTTCCTTCATGGAATTTGGTCATCAGGTTCCTTGGTCGGGAGACATCAGTCATATTGTGAGGCGGGTTGACGAAATAATGCAAACTTACCGCATTGCCTGATCGTCAAACACTCGGAACCACGCGTTGACGTTTGCCATCAATATTGCGGAGGAGTTTTTTATCAACGACGAATCTTGCCCCTGAATACGCTCGTAGCTGGCTTCGTCGTCAAAGACAAGCCCACCGAATTCCATGATAGCTTCGTCATACCAGTCAACGTTGTGCGCGAAGCCTGGCTTTAGACCGAGCAGGATTGTCAGGCCGGACGGAAACGTTGGAACTGTGATCATGGTGAGGTCTGGCCGGTAACGGCGCAGGCAAGGAACAATTTTCCAAACATCGCCGCACCAGTACCGCGACGTACGCTCTCGCTGTGCGGAAACCGCGGTGACCGGCAACGTATCGTGAATGACTACCACGGAACGGCTTTGGCATATCCGTTCCAAGTTGATGAAATCACGCAATACCTGATCGAAGTGATGAAGTCCGTCGATGAAAGCAAAGTCGATAGGTGGTAATGGTCCGCCGGATTGTGTTGCACGCTCGGCAAAATAGGTATCGCTCGTCACCCGATTAATCGTCGTCGGAGCAACGTAAGGGCGGTCCGCAGAAGAGCGTGGCGCCGGATCAACGCCGACGGCAATCGTGCCATTTCGAGCTAGAGCCAATGTGTCGCCATCAAATACCCCGATCTCCAGGTAGGTTTTCGGCTTGAGCTGCTCATGGAGCACAGACAGATGGTCGCGGTAGGTTGGTCCAGGAAAGCTCGCTTGAGCCAGGCGTTCGAACACTTCAATCGTCGTTCCGGCCGCAATCGCTTGTCGATACAAAGTCACTGCCTCGTCAAAACGACCACAAGCGAGATTGATGTCGGCTACCTCGGCAAGGATGTCGCCGCCGATGGTACCGGCATACTCGTCACTGATTGCCGACGTCCGTCTGTCCATATCTTTTGCGCTTGGGATAGCGCCAACATCATTCAACATACTCATTGATCTATCTTCCAGTTATTTGTTTGGTTTGAACGGCTAAAATTTACGTAATGACTCTAACTGTATTAGTGTTATGATCGCTCTGAGTTTATTTATATTAAATTTATTGCTCAAATAGTGCATTAGTACGTCATTTATGTTTAGCACGACGGCCTCAAGACGGTGCTATTGGCAGCGAGCGGGGAAGCTATCGTATCCATAAGACCCTGTTCAAGCATACCACGATCAAAATCAGCGACTGTCCCGTTTGCACGAACTCGAGCTGCGCGCAAGTTAGTAAAGCCGATTCGTAGACCGCTTTCTGTAATAATAGCATGTAGATAGCTTTCCGAATGGATTCCATTCATCGCGAGACAAGCTTCTATGATGCCATCGAACCGCGTTGCATAAATTTCGGCCGCCGCTGCCGTACAGAAGGCGAAACGGTCGTTCGTGCCTCCCCAAGATTGCCATGCTGGAACGACGATATCGACCTGGTTTCTTAGCAGAGGGAAGATATCATGCGCGGCATTCACAGGATCAAGATACATTAGGTCCGGTCGCATAAAAAGTATGATGTCAT
>NZ_JBMFGY010000262.1:0-2993 GCF_049977125.1 Acidiphilium sp.
ACACAAGGGATGTCACCATGGGCGAAGACCTGTCGCGGATCCGAACCAACCCGGGCATCTTCGCCCGCCTACGCAGCTTCGGCTTCAACATCCTCATGGTCAGCAAAACCGGCACCATGAAGCAAGATCGATACCGCGCCGCACTCGCTGGCGTCCGCCACCTGCTCTCACTCGTCAATATATCAAAGCGTTGAACAGCCGTGATCAAATCGAGTTGGATCAGGAACCGTAAACATGGAACACGCTGCCGATCATAGCATTGCGATCGTCGTACCGGTGCATAACGAGGCGGCCAATATCGAGCCGTTGCTGTGCGAAATCCGCGCCGCGATGGCCGGGCTCGATTACGAGATTGTTTATGTCGATGATGGCAGCACCGATGCAACGGCCGCGATCCTGGCGGCGCAGGCGCGCGAGAACACGGATTTGCGGGTTATCCGGCATCGGGCCAGTTGCGGCCAGAGTGCGGCGATCATTACCGGGGTATGCGCGGCCGACGCGACGTGGATCGCGACGCTCGATGGCGATGGCCAGAACGATCCGGCCGATATTCCCGCGATGTTCGCGGCGGCACGCCGCAGTGATCGGCCCGGTGCGCCGGTGCTGATCGCCGGGCATCGTCAGCGCCGGCAGGATGATGCGATCAAGCTGCTGAGTTCGCGGATCGCCAACAACGTGCGAGCGCGGCTGCTGGGCGATGCGACGCCGGATACCGGTTGCGGCCTGAAACTGTTCCGGCGCGAGACATTCATGTCCCTGCCCAAGTTTGATCATATGCACCGGTTTCTGCCCGCCTTGGTCATCCGTGCGGGCGGGGTGGTAATATCGCACCGGGTTGGCCATAGGCCGCGCCACGCCGGGGCGTCGCATTATGGCACGTGGGGCCGGCTGAAGGTTGGCGTCGTCGATCTGGCGGGGGTTGCCTGGCTGCAGCGCCGGTGGAACCGTCCGGACATCGTGATTGGCGCAACAGCGCAGACCAATGGGCCGGCCAGGGTGGATCGCGGCATCGTGGCGCGGCCGCTCGAACATAGCCATTAGGCGGCACCGACATGGGCTTTCGCTGGATTGGTCTGAAACCGTTCGCCAAGCCGGCGCTGCTGGTGATCGGGCTGACCGGTGGAGCGTTGGCGCTGCGGCTGCTGCCGTTCGGCGATATTCTGAAATCTCATGCACATAGCCACGCTGATGCCCGCGATATCGGCCTGTTCGTCGGGCTGGGCGCGTTGGCCTGCGCGGTTGGCATGCCTCGGCAGATCGTGGCGTTTGCCGCTGGCTACGCCTGGGGTGTGACGATCGGCGCCAGTATGGCGCTGGTGGCACAGGTGATCGGGTGTGCCGCCGATCTGTTCTGGGCGCGGTGGATTGCCCGGGATTTCGTGCAGGCGCGCCTGCGCGGCCGGGCGCTGCGGCTTGACCGGTTGTTGACGACCAGCCCGTTCATCAGTGCGCTCACGCTGCGGTTGATGCCGGTGGGCAATAATCTGTTGCTCAACCTGCTGGCCGGCCTATCGGCGGTGCCGGCGCGGGGGTTTTTATTGGGCTCGGCGGCCGGGTTTATTCCGCAGACGGTGATTTTCGCGTTGCTCGGCTCGGGCAGCCGGATTGCGCGGGCAACGCAGATCGAGATCGGCGTTGCGCTGTTCGTGGTTTCCACGTTGATCGGCGTGGTGTTGTTGCTGCGCGGGCGACGGAACCGGGACGAGCTCGCCGTGACGATGCGGTCGACCGGCTGATCCGCGCTACTGGCAAAGCGCTGTTGCGGCCTCGCTATCCGAGCAGGCGACGACGCCGAGCGAGCCCGGATCGATCTGTTCGATGGTGATTTCCTTGCCGGCGCCGATCGGGGCGGCTGTGCCACCGAGGGCCGCAACCTTGGCGAAGAAGGTCGTCTGGTCGGGTTCCCTGCCCTGCCCTGCTGGTCCGTAAACCGCGAACACGCGATGGCCGGCCGCGAGACTTTTGGCCGCGCGTTTGACATGGGTCGTGGTTTGCCAGGGTGTCGCGTTGGGATCGGTCGACTTGCGTTCGAAGGCGAGCATGGCCGGGGCCGCGCCGTCGCTGACCAGGAGCATATCCCCTGCGGTCATCCGGCTTTCCAGCAGAACGGCAGCCTTGTCCCAGCGGGGTTTGGTTTCGGCGTGGTAATAGGGGGTGAGGTTGAGCAGCAGCAACAGGGTGGCAAGCACCAGCGCGGGTTTTTGCGCGCGACCGGCCAGCGCTTCGATGCCGAAGCCGCCCAGAATAAAGAACGGTGCGGCACTCCAGAGCAGGTAGCGCGGCAGCAGGACCGGGTGGATCAGCGAGATCAGCGCCAGGGTGAGCGGCAGGCCGAGGAAGGCGATGATGAGCACGACCAGCGGCGCGGCTTGGCGGCGCAGGTGCCAGACGCCGAGGGCCGCGAAGGCAAAAGCCAGTGCTGAGAGGGCGGCATAGGCCGTAGGCAGGAGGCGCATCGTCACCATGGTGGCATCGCGCAGGCCGTAGAGACTGGCGATATCCGCCCAGCCGGCGCGTGCTGACAGCGGCGGGATCCAGTTGAAGCTGCGCATGACGTGGTCATGGACGGCTTGGAGCATCGCGATGTAGCCAGGGGCGGCCGCGATGATGATGGCAAACTGGATGAGGCCCCAATTGGCGAGGAACCGCCGGCGCGCGGTGACGCGCGGCAGGATGGCCGCGGCCATTGCGACATTGGCGGTGATCAGCCAGGGGATCGCATCGCCCAGGGTCCAGAGGGCGGCGAGCGTACCCAATCCGTAGGCGGCCCAGGTGGCGCGTGGCGCGCGGCGGTCGCGCAGGCGCAGCCCGCCGGCATCGGGTGCCAGAGCGAGGCCGATCAGACCATCGAGCCCGATCAGGATGAAGGTCATCATCAATGTATAGGAGCGGGCTTCCTGGCTGAAGCCGACCTGCAGGGGTGCGAAGGCCATCAGCACTACGAGGTGGCAGGCACGGTCTATCCGCTCGTCGACCTGACGAATTACGTCATC
>NZ_JBMFGY010000263.1:0-2986 GCF_049977125.1 Acidiphilium sp.
TCAGGGGTTACGCATGAAAGTTGCCGGTGAGAACTTGCTCCATGTATCGGTTATCCCAGGCAGCCATTTTCCGTCGTCCCTTCAGGCTGGCCTTTGATTCGTGATGGCGTCGAACGAGATTGATCGCGATTTTTCGGAGTAGGGCGAAGTTTTGGACAGCTTTCCGATCCCGTATCCGGCAGTGATCTTCGTCGAAGGTAACATCGAGCACCCGGTGAAGACTATTTTCGATCTGCCAATGACGGCGAAACGCTCGTGCCAGGATTTCTGGTTGGCCGTCACTGCTGGATAGGAAATATCGAATGTCAGTCTCGGTCTTATCCGACCCGCCGACATGGCGAATGGTTTTGACAGCCAGGTCAGTTTTAACACCTGGCCAGTCGCGGAGCGGTTCCAGAACAAGGGCACCGGCGCAAACGAACACACGACGCCGGACAAGACGACCATGGTCATCATCGGTTTCGTCACGCATCGGCTGATGAGCGGACGAGCGGCTAAAGTATGTTGTTGCACAAAGCTCCTGAACTGCAGCGAACTTTTTCCCCTGGTTCGCTTTTAAGGTCACGAGATAGTCGGTGCCTTTCTCGATGATCTTGGACGCGATTGTTCGCTGGCACCCCATCGCGTCCAGCGTGACGATCGCGCCCTTGATGTCCAAGACATCGAGCAATTCTGGGATCGCCGTGATCTCGTTGGATTTATCGCCGATCTGACGCTGGCCAAGGACCGGCCGCCGATCGCACGCCCATGCACTGACAACGTGAAGCGCAGCTTGTTCGCGGCCGCGGTCATGAGATCCACGGATCGTCTTCCCATCAATCGCCGCAACTTCCCGGTCCAAGGTCGCTCCGAATGAGCGAGCCCACGACCCAAAAAAGGCCTCGAAGCGTCCGGTATCGATCAGCATGAAAACGCGCCGGAACGTGTCATGGGATGGGATACCGTTCGGTAGCGCCAGAAATGTGCCCAGCCAATCCTGCTTACTACGGCCATAAAGCGCGAAGTCCCCCCAGCTTTCGGCGCCAGCGATCTCGGCGCAGACGGCGATCACCAGCACATCAATCAGCCGGTGTTTGACCTTACCGCCGCAGCGCGGGTCGTTCAGCGCCGAGAATTCTTGCACCAAATTCCTCACCGACATCAGGATCTCCCAATTTTAGGCAGATTCCCCGAATCACACCCGATTCCATGTCGTCAACTATGCCGCAAAATTTCATGCGTGACCCCTGATCTCCCGGTGAGTTCAACCACCGGACTCGGCATTTTCTCCCCTTGCCGTGCATCTGATCCCGCGGCACGGGCTTCCGGCGACGTAACGTGGTACGTGTACGAGTCGACCTGTGCCACTCCCCGCACCTCCCGACCCCGCAAGCGCCGCCGGGATGAGCGCATGGTACCGGATGAAGCTTCGGTCAACGCGGTATAGCAACCGCGGGCCTTCCCCACGGACCGGCGAGTTCCCTTGCAATACCCGTCCCGCTTGTCGCGTTCGGGCGATGTCCGCGTCCGCCGAACAGCTCGCGTGAACACGCACACCGCCAGGAGGCACCGTAATGCGGCCCGCGCATGATGCCGGCGGTTCAGATTCTGATCTCTTGTCCAACGTTATCCGCAAATCGCGCGCAACGATCAGACGATCGGCGTAAATCGCGCCCCGGCAAAGGTGAAACCACAACGGCTATGAACGGGCGCTACGCGCAAGACGGCTCGGTTTGCTTCACTGGAGGCGCTGTTGACACCCGGGGCTGGCATGTGCGGTGCAGGACGGATTAGCCCGGATCCTGCGGTTCCATCGCCGCACGCAGAAAATTGCCGCCGAGCACAATCTCAGTCTGCAATGATCCAGGATGGGCGCCACCGACCGCGATGACCGGTCGGTGCCAGACCCAACCGTCGATGCTCAGACGGGCAAACCGATAGAGGTGCAGCATCGTGACGCCGCCGTTGACACCGATCGCGGCGATCGAGCCGACCGGAACACCACCGGCGCGATCGAGGCCGGAGCGGTAGAACAGAGCGCGTGACATGTTGGTGATCCCCGAACCGGTGTCCAACGTCGCGGCGAAGCGAAAACCATCGAGAATTGCGAGGCTCGGCGCGGCGGGATTGAAACTCGCAAGGCCCTGGGTTGCGGCGCAGACCGCCGCACCGGATGCCCCGTCCAAGTTGAGATGAAAACGACGCAGCAGATTGCGACCGATCACGCCCGCGATCGGTGTACCGTCAGGCAGCGTGAGTCGCATCACCGGGACCACCGCGAAACGGGCGGTGCCGGCGTCGTGGCCACCCAGTTCGACATTTCGGAGGCGCAAGGTCATCGCGGTTACCGTGCCGGCGGCACCAGCGATCCAGATCGGTGCCGCGATTGTGGCCGATGTCGCGAAAGACGTGGCGGCCTCCGGAGCCAAAGTCGACAATGGCATGCCGGTATCGATCATCATCGGCAGGGTGATCCCGTCCAGTCGCATCAACGCGATTGGAATGACCGACGCAATCCCGTCGGCATCGCTGTGCAGGAACAATGAGGGCAGCAGACAGGTCGAATATGCCGCAGTTCCGCTGGTGAGCCACAGTAAGCCGCTCATCATTGCGCTGCGCAGCAAATATCGCGTTCGGCCAGGCATGGGTAAACCGCCGTTCTTGAGGGGACGATCAATCGACCTCTAGGGTCGGCGGGTTAAGCAAAGATGAACGTTGGTTCGAGGTTCGGTGGCACGGAAGCGATACCCTAGGACGACGATGGCGCGCATGAGGACCACCTGTCTTCCCGACCGACCCCGCCCGGCATCGTCGCCCTCTCCTGGCCGCAGCGCCGGCTTGATGGCGAGATGGCGAGCCTGACGCCGAATTCCGGCGCGGACGCGTCAATCAACTTGGTGATAGAGCGGCAACAGACTCACTCCGCGGCTCCCTATCACGGCGCGCCTTGTCTCAAGGTAACAACTGCCCCGTCGATGCCGGGATTCATGCCAGAATCCACCAGATT
>NZ_JBMFGY010000264.1:0-2925 GCF_049977125.1 Acidiphilium sp.
GACCGGACGAAGGCGTTGACGATGCGATCGAGGTGGATCCGCAGCGCCGTTTCATCGAGATGGGCCTCCAGCGCCCGGGCCGAGAGGCCGATCTGTTCTTCGGTGCTGGAGCGAATGCTTTCGAAGTCGACGGGGTCGAGGGCGAAAGCGGCGCTGATGTTGTCGGCCTGATTGGGCGTGGGCGCGATCATGCGGATCGTCTCGAGGGTGATCGGCGTTTCACCGCGCGGGGTGCGGCGGGTGGCGGGAGCGTTCTTCGGGGTTTTCGTCTTCGACATCTGACTGATCTTTCTACAAAGCCGGGGGATCGCAGGCACCTTGCCTGCTCTACCGCCGCGGTGCCGTTCGTAAGGCCGGGCATAGAGACCGGAGGCATACCCCTGAGGGCCGGCTGGCGCGGGCAGCGACGCGTTCTATACGCGTCGCAACACGGGCCGGCCCGAACCGCAGGCGCTTCGCCCGTCCTGACAGGCGCGCACGAGGCGCGCCTGGACGGCGAAGCGGGGGTTGCCGCGGGTCTCGCCCGGCCTAGATACGGCACCTTGCGCGGCGGGAAGCGGGCAATTGACAGCGGTCCCGTGCGATGTGCGGAGAGATCGGCGATGTCGGGCCCGAGAACCCGGACGTCTCCCGCTTCCCGCACATTGCGCGTTGCCCGGCATCACCGACGTCAGCCGCTGATCACGTCCCACGCCCGGCCGGGAACTCGGCACTGCCACTGCCCGGGCCGCGACTGAAGTATCCGTGCCGGCGACGGGCAAGCGGACGCGACGGCCTGACGGGTGATAGGCTCGTCTTGCATGATACGCCGGCATCCACCGGTGCAATCCCAACGCCGGTCCGGTTCGCTGGCGCGGACACCTGCGGGGTGGAAGTCATTCGACGCTGTCGAGACGCCGAACCGCTGCACCGCCGCGACGAGGATCGTGATCCGGTTCTCGGTTCGACCGAGGTGCAGGACCGGGTTAAGCGGTGATCTGGCCTTGCCGTGCCCTTGGCAGTCGCAGCGGGGGCAATGTCAGCGAACCGCACCGGAGCGGCATGGGAGCCGCACCCAAGGTGCTCATCGCCTCGCGCTCGGGTGGCTGGAGCCCGGCAGAGTTGATCCGGCGTGCTGGCCATGCACCGCCTGAGGGACGGGGATTCGTTGCGGAATCCTCCTTGTTCTGGTATTGTTCAGATCGTGGAAACAGGGGACTTCGCCATGAATTCTGAACTTCCTTCATGCAGGATCATTCGCTTCCCGATTGAGTTGGTGCGGCCCGATCCGTTGGTTCTGTCCGATATCGCACCCGACTATCACGAGATCGACTGGATAATGAGCCATCGCTTTGATGAGGATGGCGAGGATCAGGTGGTGCCCGACTATTTTGCGGAAGCTGAGATGGAGACGCTCGAAGAGATCACGACCTTCGACCGCGCTGATCCGGCCGTCTATCGGGCGGCGCTTGGCAAGCTGGTCAACGATTCGGTGGCCATCGCGGTAACGGCCTGCCGGGAATGGCAAAAGGTGAAGCGCGAGTATCTCGACCGCGTGCGTCTCGTCGAGGCGAATAAAGACAGCGGTTTCTTCGAGCGTCGGCTCGAGGATTACATGCCGACCTACGAGCATCACCTCGAAGCGGCTTATGAGGCGGCGCAGCGGGCGCATGGGATCGCCCGGGTCGTCGATTTCGCGCTGGAAGGTAAACCGTGGCAGCCGCGCGATCCGCAGGATTTGAGCTGGATGGACCCTGCACCACCCCGCGCGAAGGTTGCGGGGTAACTGCACGGCGAGGGAACCGCAGCGACGTTGCGGACGCCCGATCGCCGAGGGCGAACAAGCCTGAAACCGGCCGGGCGGCGTACGCTGCGTCGACCGGTTCTGTTGGTCAGAACGGGATGCTGTTATCCGGGTCCGCCAACTCGCGAGCGTATTCATCCCGCCATTTTCGCTCGAATTCCTCGAACCGCTCGATTACGTGGTCGATGGTTTTGTAGCATAGCCTGTCCGTGACATCGTCGTATTCATATTCGAACAAGTAGGTGGTTTCTTCAGCTGTGATGCCGAAATATTTCGCCACCGCCCTCCAGCCCGTGGTGATCTTTCCCGTGTGAGGATCCCGGTAGAACGGAACCTGATGGGCATCATCGATCCCATCGTCGTCGTGCAATATCCCGATCCGCAGTCCTTGCTTTTGATGCCACGGATCTTGCGTCATCCAGCCGATCCCACACCCAACCGATCCGCACTCATGTTTGGGATCACCTGAGTCGAGATCAGGCCCTTCTTTCCATTCAACTTCGCTGAGTTCGCCAAGCCATAGTCCGAGGCTGAAGGGTTTATTCATCGCCTTAACGTCTCGCAGGACGCGAAGCCCCTGATTCATCCGGAGGAGATAAACTTCGTCCATGATGGTTCTCCTCTCAATTCCAGCCGATGTGGGTGGCACCCTTGGCGCGGCTTTCCCGCGCCATCACGGCAAGCTGGTGCAGACGTTTCTGGACATAGCCTTCTGCGCGACTACCGATGATGATCGCCATGCCGTAGTCGGTCCGGCTGGTGCGAACCTCCCGCGCGGGGGAGGGACGGTCGATCGATCCGCGCAGGGCGCGCGTCGTGCGCTCGAGGAAGTCCTCGATCGGGACCGGCACGTCGCTGACGCTCATGTCGGGGAAGCCGAGGGCTTCGAGCACATCGAGCGCGTTGGAATTGCACATATTGATGTCGAACCGGTCATCGTCGGTGTCACAACCCGGCGCGATGGTCCAGAGATTGTCCGTGGTGTTGTGGACATAGGGCATGAAGCTGATGCTCATCACACGGCCTCCGGGAACAGGGCGGCGAGGGTTGCGCCGGTGACTTGGATCTTGCCGATGCCATCGCCGCTGATTGCGTAGCTTCCGCCCATTTCCGGATGGCGGCCGACCCAGTATTGGGCGAAC
>NZ_JBMFGY010000265.1:0-2914 GCF_049977125.1 Acidiphilium sp.
CCGAAGCCCTCCGCGCCTACACCTGGCTGCTCCACAGCGGCGCCCCGTTCATCAACATGCCAGGCTTCCAAACCACCGAGCAATTCTGGATCGTCCCCCTCACGCCGCAAAAACCCCACTAATCCCGCATGGGCGGCCTGTTCATCACCACCCACAAGGATCACGCCCGCCGTCAGGCCCTCGCCGCCATCACCCGCCCGCATTTCGCCCGCGCCGGCCTCACCAACCCCGCCACGATCGACACCGGCACAATCCTGATCGACCATTACCCGAAATACCGCCACCCCACCCCAACCGCCCTGCATCTCGACAATGGCGATCACGCCATCGCCATCGGCACCTTCCTCTTCAAGGGCAGAACCGGCCCCGAGGCCCTGCGCGACTACCTCACCCACCCCAACCCGCCACCCGAACATTGTCGCGGCGCCTATCTCCTGCTGATCAGCCGCAACGGCCGCATCACCCTCCACGCCGACGCGCACGCCACCTATGAACTCTACCTCGATCAATCCCGTACCCTGTTCAGCACCGTTTTCCTCGCCCTCGCCGCCTGCCTGCCCCGCCGCACCCTCCGCCGCGCTGAATCTCTCGAATACATCATCGGCGGCGTCACCCTCGGCACCGGCACCCCGATCGCGGAAATCGACCGGCTCGATCTCGGCGAAACCATCGACCTCACCGACACCGCCCGCCGCCACATCGCCCGTCCCCGCCTCATCGAACCCGAACGCCCCGCCCCGATCGAGGAATTGATCGAGCGCAGCCTCACCAGCCTGCGCGAAACGATGGCCGACTACGCCACCGCGTTCGACAACCGCATCCGCATCAGCTTTTCCGGCGGCTACGACAGCCGCCTCCTCCTCGCCCTCGCGCGCGATCGCGGCGTCGACCCCCATCTCTTCGTCTATGGTTCCGCCACCTCGCCCGACGTCCGCCACGCCGCCACCCTCGCCCGCGCCGAAGGCGTCAGCTTCGAGCATATCGACAAATCGCTGATCCGCCCGGTCACGATCGACGCGTTCCCCGCGATGCTCCGCGCCAGCTACGAGATGAACGACGGTTTTTCACAATACTGGATGTTCTGCTCGGATTCCGAAAACTACGCCCGGATCGACCGTTGTGCCGGCGAGGGTGTCGTGATGAACGGCGGCGGCGGCGAAGTCTTCCGCAATTTCTTCAAATTCCGCGGCCAGTCGATGAGCGTCACCGGCTTCATCCGCGCCTTCTTCAGCAGCTACGACCCCGCCATCCTGGCCGATCCCCATCTCGGCGCGGAATACGAGGCCAATCTCGCCCGCAAGATCACCACCTTGTTCGCCCTCGACCAGCCCCGCCTCACCCGCGCCCATGTGCAAAGCCTCTACCCCCATCTACGCTGCCGCTCCTGGTTCGGCCGCGACACCAGCCTCGATTCCCGCTTCGGCCACCGCGCCACCCCCTATCTCGAACCCACCATCGTCAGCACCGCCCTGCAAATCCCCCTGAGCTGGAAACATTTCGGCGTCTTCCAGGGCCGCCTGATCAACGCCCTCGCCCCCTCCCTCGCCGCCCATAATTCCAGCCACGGCTACCCCCTCAACCGCGACCCACCCTGGCGCGCCCGCGTGGGGGACCTGCGGCTTCTGGCGCAACCGCTGCGCACCCGGCCGTATAATTCAAGACTGAGACATAGATTCTCAAATAAAAGCCAATGGCCGCAGGAAATCAAACCGAATCTTCTCCACGCCGTGATCGACGATTCATTTCCCCGGACGTCGCCTTTACTCCGCGCGGACCAATTGCGTGATGCCGCACAATTCCAACGATTATGCGTGTTGGAGTATTTTCTGAACGCTATCGACCAGTGAGTGATTGAACTCATCTGACTTGTCGCAGGACATCAAACATTCTATCAGAATATCGTCGGCAATGACGGAGGGTATTGATTTTGTGATTTCAGTCGCTGAACGAAGACGTTCCGATTTATTCGGACGCCTTGCGCCCTCCCGGTTGTCTTCCATGATACAGCACTGCCCTTCTGTCACTGGCTTCCCCTCCCGCTGCGCGATCGCTACGCAAAACTCCTCGGCCGCCAGAACCGCCAGGATAACAACCTGTTCTGGACCCCCAGACGAATCGCCGCATCCCTACCCGAATTCCATCGCGTTTCGCGTTTTTTCCACTATCCCAGCTTCTCCGACTGGAAAGAAGTCAGCGACTGGCTGGCACAGCACCCGATCGGCGATTATGAGAGGCCGCTCGGTATCCGGCAAACCTATTACCAACTCGCCGGACTACTTGGCGACAATGCCCATTATTTCCTGCCGAACCTCGCCGCCATATGGCAACGTAACGCTGGCCAATCCGAATGAATCGGCAGTTATCCCGCTAGACCCGAAAAATGCACGGTCCTACATATCATCATCAATGACATCGATGTGACTGATCCGTATGAACAAAGAAACCTCGATTTATCTGGATGCCGTGCGCTTCACTGCCGCCCTGGCCGTATTTTTCGATCACATCTCCGGTAGCCGATTCACCGGTGGCCTATTCTGGCAGATGGGACCCTACGGTCCGGAAGCGGTCGATGTGTTTTTCGTGCTGTCTGGCTTCGTCATTGCCTATGTTTACGACACGCGGGAAAACACCCCGATGCGCTATGCAGTCAGCCGCTTCGCTCGGATTTATTCGGTTGCATTACCAGCCTTGATAGCAACATTCATCCTCGATGATATTGGCCGCAAGGCTCGGCCCGGGATCTACGAAGCTTATTGGGGTTACCAATGGCATGGGAGACTGTCTCAACTCATCCATGCAATTTCCTTTACCAACCAAATCTGGTTCAATCAGGTGCAGCCGGGATCAAACTTTCCTTATTGGTCCCTCGGCTTCGAGGTCTGGTATTATGTCATTTTCGCGGTTGCCGTCTTTG
>NZ_JBMFGY010000266.1:0-2912 GCF_049977125.1 Acidiphilium sp.
TGAACTTGTGGCGGCGATCGTCGTTGATCTTATTCGGCATGCGGCTTCCTGATGGCACTCGGGATAGCCCTTCGTCCTACTTCATTACTGAATTACTGAAAAACCGTCATCAAGCCATCAAACCGCGAGTCGATCACAATAAAATCAACCACAGGTGTATTCATGCACCAAGGCCGTCTGGCGTGATTGAGATCGCGTAAAGGTGTTGAGGAATGATGACGAACCGGTCGCACCCGGGAGTTGACGTAATCCGTTGGGCCAATACGCCTGTTGAGCGCGCAACTCTGATCGGAAATCAACTCGTGGACTTCATCATGGCCAGCGAGGCACTGCCACGCATCGAACAGGCCGCAGACATGAACACCCCGGCGACCAGCCGGGCGGGGCGAGCTCGAACTCAGCGAAGTCGAACGCAGGGGCGATCACAAAGGTCACCAGCGTCCAAGCGCCATGGCTCACCGCCTGCAATGCCGCCCCGGAATGGGCCGCGTCTTGTAAACCCGATCGTTCGTTGTAGCTATCACCACTTGCGGACCCGGGCGCGGACTTGGATGCCACGACGGCATGACACGACTAACCAGTGGTGAAACTCTAGGCGATGCCGAACGAATCTGACACCGATCCGGGCCAGCCCCCTCTCCGCAAGCCCGAAATCGGTGTCGTGCGCCGGTGGCGCCGCATCATTCTGTGGACCTGGCGCGATAGCAGCGAAAAGAACATCGCCCTCGTCGCGGGCGGCGTCACCTTCTATGTCCTCATCGCGCTGACCCCGAGCTTCGCCGCCCTGCTGTCGATTTATGGTCTGCTCGCCGACCCCCATACGATCGAGCATCAGGTTCGCGCTTTCGCCGGTCGCCTGCTCCCCTCCGACCAGACCTTGATCACCCATCAGCTCCATCAGATCGTCTCGACCGACCCCCGCACGCTTGGTATTGGCGCGCTGCTCGGCGTCGGCGTTGCCCTCTATACCGCGACACGCGGTATGGGCGGCATGATCGACGCGCTGAACATCGCCTATGGTCGCGCCGAACGTCGGGGACTGGTGCGCTTCTACCTTACCGCGTTGGGCCTGCTCGCCGGCGGAGTGCTTTCTGTCGGCGTGGCTGTTGCGCTGATCTCGGCAGTCATGACCAGCGGCATTTCCGGTGTGCCCGCTTCGCTGCTCATCCTCGCGGGTTGGCCGGTGCTGACGCTCTACATGATCGCGCTGCTTGCCCTGCTGTACCGCTACGGTCCCGACCGGGCGGATGCGGATTGGAAGCTGGTCTCACCCGGCGCGGTGCTCGCGGCCGTTCTGTGGTCGGTTCAGACGATCCTGACCGATGAATATGTCATCCATTTTGGCGACGATAACCGCGTTTATGGCGCGCTCGGCGGTGTGATGATCTTTCTCACCTGGCTCTGGTTCTCGTTCTATCTTGTCGTGCTTGGTGCCGAGGTGAACGGCGAGGCCGAACGGCAGACGCGGTAGACCAAAACCGCTCAATCACACCGGATGGCCGGGGCGCGTGTTGGAATCAGGTTTTGGGCCTGCCAATTTGCGCGTCATGATACTCCGAAAATTTACCGAATGGGAAAATATATTTATGGCCGGATCATTAATCTGAATTTTTCACTAGAGCAAATTTGGTGCAAAAGGACGTTTGGAGGCGGCATTATCATTTAATTTGCAATAATTCGGTGTTGGCCCGGCCATACACCGAGCGCTTCAGCAGCTTCAAACGGTTAATCTGACCTTCGGCTTGGCTGCTGCTCTACGTTTCGGCGATCGCGCTACCCTGAATTACTCACCAAAGCAGACGTGCAACAACTTCGACGCAGAGCCTACCATACCTGGGCCGGATCGAGTGCACCAACGCTGGTCATCGCACGGGTCAATGCGACCTCGATGACCGATTTCGACCGCATCTAGACTTCGACGATACAATCATCGCCGAGATTGCCGATCGGGTTGACCCATGCGATCCGCAACCTGCCGCGGGCCAGAACGAACGCGGCGGGATTACCGCCGCCCCGGAACCGAGGATGAGTACGCCGATTGAGATGATATCAGTCAATGTCCGAACTCCAGAAACGTCTGATGCGCGCAGGCGGTGGTTATTTCGCCGATATCGGCGTCAGGGGCTGGCTTGTCGTGGCCTGAGCGGTCGGAGGAACGGTCGGTTTGTGGTGAGGCAGTAAATAATGCATCCCGATGGTCAGCCCGGCCATGACCAGTATCATCACGACGAGTTCTCTGCCGCTCATCGAGGATAGATTGCCGCGCGGGCGATCGCCCATGGCGCGGAGTCGGGAGGCAAAATCGGTGGCTGGGGTAAGGGCCGGTGCGGTCCGCGGCAACAACACGATAAGAGTGGCCGCGAGATTGTTGGCATCGCTCGCGCGCCCGAGCGCAGCGGTGATCGCGCCCGCCAGCCGCGATCGCGCCGCCGAGGTCGAAAGTCGGGCGAGCGTTGCCGCCTCCTGCCATGGGTCGATGTTCTGCCGTGCCAGAGCCGACAGCACGCTGAGCTTGAGCCCGTTGGATTCCTCACAGATCGGCGCGTATAAAAATGCGTTATATTCTGAGCCGTGCCGGGTGTTCATCGTTGCTGACATGATAAAATACCAATCTGAGTGGTTAATAGTTATATGGATATCACTCAGTCTACTTACAAATACTGATATGTATTTGCCGTTTTCATTACGGTATTGTCATTACGGTATTGTCATTGGTACTGCATTGATACCGATACCGTAGCGATCGTTGCAATCAGCTTAGATAACACGATTCGGGTAGCTGCTCATCCCCGCCGGGCGGCGCGTTGAATCGATTGTGAATTGACGTGACCACGTCGGATGGGATTCGACGGAGGCGTGGCCGAGCTTCCTGATTTATCCCTTCTGTCGCACGCTGAGAAAGACGCGCTGAT
>NZ_JBMFGY010000267.1:0-2384 GCF_049977125.1 Acidiphilium sp.
GCAGCAGGATTACAAAGCCAGCTTCGACACCTACGTCGACCTCTGCGGCCTGGGCGGCTCCGCGCCGTTCGGCAAGCTGGTGGAGAGGCCGCACGGCTGAAATCGCCGTTCGAGCCGGGGGCGTTGCAGGCGGTGGTGAAGGCGGCTGGGACTGCACTTATAGTTTAGGGCGGAATATGGGGTAAGTGTAGCTGTGTGGCGCAATCCGCAAGAAACCCGGCAGCGCCGTGCCGAGGCGGTCACGTTGAAAGTGAACCGCTCTGGATTTGCGGAGGCCATTTGGTTTGGGTCAGGCTACCATAGCGAGCTCGTTCAATTGTCCGGGTTAGTTTATTCTCCCACGGAACCTGCCAAACCTACCGGCTGCAATGCACCAGTTTCGCGATGGCCAAAATCGTTCGTTTTTGGCCTTCTAACATCATCGCGATCAAGTGACTTGACTATAGGTCGAGCAGTTGGAGTGGGAATACCGGACTCTTTCGGATCTGGAATGTATTTTTGCCACATTCACGCAGTCAACACCCGACCTCGAGTTTCCGGCAGCGCAAACGCCGCGAGGAAGAACAGTGCGTAGGCGGCGACGGCGAAGATCGCGATCGCATTGCCGTACCCGATCGACTGGGTCAGATAGCCGATCAGGGCGGGAAACAGGGCGCCGAGACCGCGACCGAAATTGTACGTGAAGCCCTGGCCCGAGCCCCGTAGTCGCGTGGGGAACAACTCGGTGAGAAACGGTCCCATCGCCGAGAAATAGCCGCTCGCGAAATATCCGAGCGGAAAGCCGAGCACAAGCATGGCATTGTTCGGAATGGTAAGCTGCGTATAGGCCAGGATCGTGATGATCGCGCCAGCCGAGAAAATCAGGAACACCATGCGCCGGCCCAGACGATCCGATAGCCATGCTCCCGTCAGATAGCCCACGAAGCTGCCCGCGATCAGAATGGCGAGGTATCCGGTGCTACCGACGACACTGAGATGACGGTCGACTTTCAGGAAGGTCGGCAGCCAGAAAGTGATCGCGTAATATCCGCCTTGCGCGCCGGTCGAGAGCAGGCCGCCGAGCAGGGTGATCACGATAGTTTCACGCCCGAAAATCGCAAGAATGCCGGGCGACCCGGTCCGGCGCGCGGCGACGGAGATTTCTGGTTCCACAACGTTGCGACGCAGATACAGCACCAGCAGCGCCGGTAGCGCGCCCACAGCGAACATCGCGCGCCACGCGATGGCGGGCGGCAGGATTGAGAAGATGATCGCTTGTGCCAGAACCGCCAGTCCCCAGCCGATCGCCCAAGCCGACTGCACCGATCCCACCGCGCGACCGCGGAATTGCGGGCGAATCGTCTCACCCATCAGGATGGCCCCCGCCGCCCATTCACCGCCGAAACCAAAGCCAAGCAAAGCTCGGCAGACGATCAACTGGTCGAAATTCTGAACGAAGGCCGACAGCAGGCTGAAGACGGAAAACCACAGGATGGTGATCTGTAGAACCCGCACACGGCCGATCCGATCAGACACATAGCCGGCGAGCCATCCGCCAATCGCGGAGGCCAGCAGCGTCAGGGTTGCGGCGAAGCCGGCGGGACCCGGTCCAACCGCCCACTGGTGCATGATCGTGCCGATGACCAACGGGTAGAGCATGAAATCCATGCCATCGAGGCCCCAGCCGCCGGCGCAGGCCCGGAACGTTCGCCACTCGTTCGGATTCATCGCTCGGAAGAAGGCTGCCAGGCTGCCACTCTCGGCGATTGGAGGAGCGGGCTCGATCGTCATTCTGTTATCGGCCATGGTCGTCCTTCCGGATCGGGTTTGTGGGGGCGGATCATAGCGTAGTCGCGGCGCGGGCCGCCTGGTTGTAGGTTCCTGAAAGTCCGCGCAGCAGTGCTGCAATCTGGCTGAGCATTGCATCGCCGGGCCCGGTGGCCTCGACGGCTGATACCAGCAGATCCTCGCGGATTTCTCGATAGCGCGCACATAGATCTACGCCGGTTGGGCTGGCGCTGATCAGCCTTTCCTTGCCGGCGCGCGTCACGGTCACGAGGCCGGCGCTCGTCAGTTTGCGTATGACGTAGGTGACCAGATGGGTTTCCTCGATATCGAGGACGAGCATGATGTCCGCGAAGCGCTTGGGCCGGTCGCGATGACGGACCGTGTGCAGCACCAGAACTTCGAGAGGCGACAGCCCTGCCATTCCCGCTGCCGCCATGCAGCGGACCATCCAGCGCTGGTAGGCCATCGCGGCGAGGTTGAGACCGAATTCCACTTCCGACAATGCGGGGGATCGACCGGCGGCGAGGTGGGCGGAGGACACGACCGGAGCTCGATCCCGGCGGCCGCCCTCGGGGTTGGTTTTACCGACCGGCGTGGCATTCTTGCTGCGGTCGATT
>NZ_JBMFGY010000267.1:2394-2905 GCF_049977125.1 Acidiphilium sp.
CGAGAAGCAATCGAATTTCAGAATTTTATATCGACAAATTACCGGCAGATTGTCAATCAAATTTTGCTGTGGCAGGCTGATGGCCTTGATCGTCCGTTTCAACGATAGAGGTTCATCCATGGCAGTAACGGCTCCCGAGCGACCCGACGCGCGCTGGCGGTTCTGGATCGATCGTGGTGGCACCTTCACCGATATCGTGGCCACCGCCCCGGATGGTGCCCGCCGGACGCTGAAATTGCTGTCGGACGATCCATCGCGCTACGCCGACGCCGCGATCGCGGGGATTCGCACCTGCCTGGGGCTCGGTGCGGATGAGCCGATGCCGGATGGCGCGATCGAGGCGGTGAAGATGGGGACCACGGTTGCGACCAATGCGCTGCTGGAGCGCAAGGGGGCGCGCGTGCTGCTGCTGATCGATCGCGGTCTGGGCGATCTGCTGCGCATCGGCACCCAGGCGCGGCCGCATCTGTTCAAATTCGATATCCGACTGCCGGGCATGCTCTACGAGCGC
>NZ_JBMFGY010000268.1:0-2851 GCF_049977125.1 Acidiphilium sp.
GTTCCACTTCTTATTTTAGGCATCATTGTATGGCTGATCATTCGGGCCGGCGGCAGTCTACCGGCGGGACGATCTGGCCCGGCGAAACCCGAAACGGCACGGGAGGTGTTGGACCGGCGTTATGCTGCAGGAGAAATCAACCGTGAAGACTATCTACGGATGAGGCAAGATCTGGACTAGGCAGCGCTGCGGGATGCGTAGCGACCCTCCCTTGCCCATAACCTATCTGGTCTCGATGACCCAGTCACTGTGGCGCGACAAACACGCTGATATTCTAACTTTGTTCCGGTTTGCCGCGCAGCAGGCATGCGGTGGCTGGGTCGCCAGGGAGAAATCGAGACTCTTCCCGGGCTATCAACGCCACCATTTGACCGGGGTCGGGTCGAGTTGATCTTCGTGCACCTTGGGTTCGGTTCGGCGAGTACGGTTCACCGCTCGTGCTGGCTTCATGGCACGGGCCGGAGCGATGGCCTTTACTGGCGACGCAGGATCGGCCGTTGAGGGAAACACCACCGGTTCGACCGGGGGAATTGCTGAGCGCTCGGTTCGTTCGATTTCGGCATGTGCAAGCCTGGTTTCGAGAGTCTGGATTGTCACCCGCGCATCGTGAAGGGCTAGCTCGGCCCGCAACCGCGCCGCACGCTCGGTATCGCATTGCCGGGACAAGTCAGCGATGGTGGCAGCGTGGCGGTTTTCAGTCCCGGATTTTGGATGCAGGATGACGACCGGCACTTCTCCGTCCCGCACGAACCGGCGCCTGAGCACGGCGGAACCATCCGATCCGCGGGCGTTACCGTGGGTGGGCACACCTGTGTTCGGATCGGCATTCGGAAAGGCATGGTTCGGCGAAGGTGTGGTGTTCAGGCCGAGCGATCGGCGGACTCGGGCTTCGATCACATCATCCGCAACATCGGCCTCATTGGACTCATACGACAAAGTATACCTCTTCAGAATTTGGAAAATCTCAAGAACGGTGACAGCACCTCTAGGAGCGGAACCGATATTAGCTTTCGGTGCGATCTATTTCGCTCCAAACGGAAACAAATTAATTATGAGCCAGCGGGATCATTACTACAAGGGCCGATCGAAACGGGCCGTTTGCAGACAGACCAGATAAGCACCGGAACCAGCAACGTCCTATCCAGCATCACCATGATGCCGTTCGTGTTTGCTTTGCCATCCTAAGTGTCCGTCCCGAGACTTTGCGAGTCATTTGAGTCGGTTAGCGGATGGCCATAAATTTATTTGAATCCAATGGTTGATTTGTGATTCCATGGATAATACCGATTCGGAGGTGCATTATGTGGACGACTGAAAACCGACCCCGTTACAACCGCGACAAGCTCCGGTATCCTTCTGATCTGACGGACAGAGAATGGGACTTCCTTGAGCCGCTGATCCCGCCGGCCAAACGCGGCGGGGGGAAACGACGCGTGAATATGCGAGAGGTTGTGAATGGCATCATGTACATTCTGAGCACAGGCTGTCAGTGGCGCTACATACCGAAAGATTTGCCGCCCCGCAGCACGGTGAACAGGTATTTTTGCTTGTGGGGCAGTGACGGCACTCTAGATCGAATGCACATTGCCCTCTATGTCAAATGTCGAGAACAAGCCGAACGCGATGGCAGTCCTACTGCCTGCATTATCGATAGTCAAAGCGTTAAAGCCGCAGAAAAAGGGGGGTCCAGATCGATCCGCCCGGGTTTGATGCTGGTAAATTAATCAAAGGAAAGAAGCGACATGTCCTTGTTGATACGTTGGGACTTTTACTGCACGCGATGATTACTTCAGCCGCCGTCCAGGATCGCGATGGTGGCATTATGGTGATGGGCAATTTGTTCGGCCAATTTCCGTTCTTAAAGACGATTTTCGCCGACAGCGCCTATGCGGGACCGATCTTTCAAAACGGCCTGACTGAGGTTATGCCGGGCATGAAAGTCGAAATCGTCAAACGATCCGATCGCGCCAAAGGTTTCGTCATTTTGCCAAAGCGATGGATTGTGGAACGGACCATCGCCTGGCTTGGTCGTTGTCGCCGCTTGGCCAAGGATTGGGAAAATCTCAATCAAAGTGCACTCGTTTTCCTGCGCCTCGCATCCATCCGCCTCATGCTCAGAAAGCTTTGTATTCCTTCATGAAGTTCGGGACAGATGGGGTGATTGGGGCCTCCCCTACTTTGATCCGGTGGTTGTTCCTCTCAGTATGATCCAACATGGTCCGGGGTATTGATCGGCCACAAACATCTAGGAGAAGCAGCCATGGGTTACTTTGCTGGGTTGGACGTATCTTTGGAAGAGACCGCGATCTGCATCGTTGACGATGCGGGGCACATTGTGCGCGAAGCGCGTGCGGCGAGCGAGCCGGATGCGCTGGTCGCTTTCTTCGTAGGATGTGCGATGAAGATAGAACGGATTGGTCTGGAAGCGTGCTCGCTGACGGCTTGGCTGCATGAGGGTTTGACCGAAGCCAATTTGCCGGCAATCTGCATCGAGACGCGTCAAGCAAAGGCGGCAATGGGCGCGATGCCGAATAAAACCGACCGAAATGACGCGCGCGGGATTGCCCAAATCATGCGTACCGGTTGGTACCGTGCGGTACACGTGAAGAGCTCGTCTTGCCGGTCGTGGAGGGCATTGCTGACCGCGCGACGGATGGTGCTCAACAAGCGGCGTGACGTGGAGAACGGCATCCGCGCATTACTGCGCGAGGTCGGGCTGAAGGTTGGCACACCGAGCCGGAAAGATTTTCCGGCACGCATTCGCGAATTGGTCACTGGCGATCCAGTGTTAGCTAGCCTCGCCGCATCCCTATTGGCCGTCATCGAGGTGATGACCCAGGAAGTCGAGAGA
>NZ_JBMFGY010000269.1:0-2847 GCF_049977125.1 Acidiphilium sp.
GATGGCAGCACGCCGGCCGCCGATCGGGAGCGTCGGGTTGCCGCGTTTCAGGCCGGGCAATCGGATTTGTTCCTGATCAGCCTGCGCGCCGGCGGTACCGGGTTGAACCTGACGGCAGCCGATTATGTCGTGCATCTCGACCCCTGGTGGAATCCGGCGGTCGAAGATCAGGCCTCGGACCGCGCCCACCGCATCGGCCAGGAGCGACCGGTGACGATCTATCGCCTGATCATGGAAGGCAGTATCGAAGAACGCATCCTTGCCCTGCATCGGGACAAGCGCGATCTCGCCTCCGAACTCCTCGAAGGCGGCGAGGTCGCCGCCCGTCTGACCGAGGATGAATTGATCGATCTGATCCGGGTTTAGGCGGTTACCGAAATACGGTGTCCGACCATCACATCGGGGACGCTCGGGCTGGTCGACGCATCCGCCACCTGATCGAACGGCAGGGCCAGTTGATGCGACGGATGTCCCTCCCCGCCCAGATTGGAAATTGTAACGCCAAGCAGCCTCACCGGTAGCATCAGAGGAAAACACGATCGCAAAAGATCCAGGCTGATCCGCTCAAGCTCAACTCGTGTTGTAATCGCCTCCGGTGCGGACCGGCTCCGGGTGATCTGGCGGAAGTCGACGAATTTGAGTTTCACCGTGACCGTTCGCCCACCAGGCGCGCCCCTCTCATAGGCCGACCACAATCTGGCGAATACCGAGGCAAGCGCTGGTTTCACCTCGTCCCATGCCGTCAGGTCCTGCGCGAATGTCGTCTCGGCACCGAATGATTTTCGTTCACGGTCCGCCTCGACCGGCCGGTCGTCCTCGCCGCGGGCAACACCATAATAATATGCTGCCGCCTTCCCGAAATGCCGCGAGAGAAATGCCAGCGATTGGCGCCTCAGATCGAGGCCGGTGTAAATACCCAACGCATTCATCCTCTGTGCGGTCACAGGTCCCACGCCATGGAACTTGCCGACCGGAAGAGACTCGACGAAAGCCGGCCCCTGCCTTGGCGTGATGACGAACAAGCCATCAGGCTTGCGATGGTCCGAAGCCAATTTGGCGAGAAACTTATTATACGATACGCCAGCCGACGCCGTAAGATCGGTCTCCGCCTTGATAGCGGCACGGATTTCGGCGGCGAGCGCTGTGGCCGACCCGCAATCGATCAGCGGCGTGGTGACGTCGAGATAGGCTTCATCAAGCGACAGCGGTTGTATGACCGAGGTGTAGCGGCGGAAAATATTGTGAATCTGCTGGGACACTGCCTTGTAGACTTCAAATCGTGGCGGGACGAAAACCAAGCTAGGACATTGACGTTGGGCCGTGATCGACGGCATTGCCGACCTGACCCCAAATTTGCGAGCCTCATAACTGGCCGCCGCAACGACCCCGCGCGCCCGATTGCCACCAACCGCGACCGGCTTGCCGCAGAGCGATTTATCGTCACGTTGTTCGACCGATGCGTAGAAGGCGTCCATGTCGATATGGACGATCCGCCTGAGCGACGCGGTCAATGTAGGGGTCGGATTGATTCGATCCATCGCATCGATGTCCTACCATATGTTCAACCTGCCGAGAACAGAACAGGATTTTATGTCAGCAGGATCGCTGCATCTGGCGCTCAATTCACCGGGTTGAAAGCCCTTGTCGCGGCCACGGCGGCTATGGCAGGCTGAGTCCATCACATCTTTGACCAGGACGTCGCATTGAGCCAGAACGAAGAACTTGCACGGGTCAAGCAGCGGATCAAAACGCTAACAGAACGAACTGTCGCACGCGGTTGTACCGAGGCGGAGGCCATGACCGCTGCCGCGATGGTTGGAAGACTGCTGGAGCGCTACGCCTTGTCGATGGACGAGGTAGATGTGCGGAGTGAACCCTGCGTCGAAGTTGAGATTCCGATCGGCGGTCTTCGGCGGAGACCGATCGATGTCTGTGTTCCGGCCCTGGCTCGGTTTTGCGATTGCAAAGTCTGGCTCGCGCGGACCGACGGCGAGGCCAAATATATTTTCTTCGGCTTCTCAACTGACACCGCCCTCGCCTCCTATCTCTTTGCCGTTGTCGAGCGTGCGATCATCACCGAGCTGGCTGGATTTCGGCGACGAATGCCCCTGCTTCACAGTGTCAATCTCCGTCGAGCATCAGCTAGTTTTCAAGGAGGTCTTGCCGCGCGGGTCGCTGAACGCCTCGATGTCATGCATGCTGAACGAGAGGCGGCAGTTTCAGTGCGCCGTCCGGCCGGAAACGCATTGATCCTTGTACACCATCAGGTCGTGAACGACGCGTTCGAGGCAAGAAAACTTCGCCTCAGATCCCTCCCCGGCTTGACGGTTCATCGAAACGCCGCATACCGCGACGGACAGGCTGCCGGTGAGCGTGTGAACCTTCGGCGGCCCGTAGAGGTTGGCGAAAGTTGTTTGCTCCCGTGACCGCCGATCGTCAAAGATCTCGCGTGTATGAGTGGGAGGACCGCGTGATCCGTCCACTCGATCAAAGCGTGATAGCGTTTCCCCAGGTTCAGGGTATCGTCAACGCGATTTGGTCAGAAATGGGATTGCTCTATCCGCCCAGCGTCGAACGACTTCCTCACCAGACAAGATGTCGAATCGCCGACGCCACTCGTTTGGAAATCAGAGTAGCGCCAACGATACCCTCGTGGTGTCTACTTCACGAAATTGCACACGCTATGTCGAGTACTTTCGATGGATACTCAGATGGACACGGCCCTTTATTTTTAAAGTCTTATATTGGGCTATTAACTCTTTTCCTACGCTTAGACTACGACAGCATTTATTTGTCGGTACGAGAGGTGGGATTAAGTGTCAGCGAATTTCCAAATATACCTATTTT
>NZ_JBMFGY010000270.1:0-2840 GCF_049977125.1 Acidiphilium sp.
GCGAGGCGATCATGCTCTACGGGCGGTTCCGGGTTTATGCCAAGACGTTCGATGCTGAACCGAAAGCCCAGGGGGTTTTGCGGATCAATCGACCACTCCCCCTGCTCCCCGCCGGAAAGCAGGGGGGTATGACCCGCGCGGGCTGGATTCAGGCGGCGCTCGCGGCATTGAAGGAAGATCGACCGGTTAATGCAGACCCCGAAGGCCCTGCGGAAGCGCTCATAGGAGCCCTGACGCCGGCGATCGAGGCGGTCATGGCGAACACCGCACCCGGCGCGCTGGTGGGTGAGCTGGGCGATACGGCGTTCGGCGCGGCCGCCACGACGGCGTTTGTCGGGCCCGATCCTGCCATGCGGGCACCCGGCATCTACTACGAGGTGTTCCAGGTGTTTCCCCGCCTGCCCGAGTACGAAAAAGAGGGTGAAGCGCCCCGGCGACCCCGCTATGACCTGAAAGGCTTCATGCTCCAGCGGCCGGTCATCCACCGTGATGATGCCAAGGCCGCTGCGGGAAGACCGGTCGAGGGGGCGTCGCCGGATCGGCAATCGGTGCCGATGGGACGCAATCTGATGACACTCATTCCCGAGGAAGAGATCCGCATCCAGGCGGCGCTGGGCGGAATTACGGTCCAATCCTACATCAGGAGTCTGGATCATCTCATCGAGACCTTCCGCGAGGCGATCCCGGCATCGGATCCGGCAGTGCCGCGCGAAATCGTCCGGATGGCTGGCCCGCCGGACGCGGCAGCGCAGGACATCAGACCTGCGGATGATCCTTCCACAACCGAAGAGTCCGGGAAGGGCGAACAGGGCGGGGTCACCCCTGCGCAGGAGGCTCCGCTCGGATCACCGGCCGCCAATGACAGAGTGCCGGCCAATGAAAGTGAACCAGACCGGGGTGCGTCTGCTCAGCGACGTTTGAGTCCGGGACAATGAACAACCAAGGGAGATCGATGTGCATTTTCTGCTTCACGTGATCGAGCGCGCCGTGATCTACGACATCGTATTCCGACTGATGCACCATCTCACCCTCCCGGAAGCCCTTGCGCTCGGGGGCGGCATGACGGTGGTTTTGCTCTTCGGTGCCCGTCTCAGCGGGTTCGGCCGGGTTGTGCGCCGCTATCGATGACGCGCTCGGGATAACCGCATACTTCCCCCAATGAGCCAGCTACAGGGGCGATTTGCCAATCCGGAAATGTGTGAATAAATCTTCATCCAAGGATGGATCGAATGAAGCAAAAGGGAATGTTCGTTGTCCGGGTCGGTCTGATGGGACTCGCCACGGCGATGCTGATCGCAGGATCGAGCCGCGCGGCGCTTCCTGCACAACCGGTCCCTCGGGCGGTCTATGTCGGCGTCCAGTTGTTCCAGAAATACGATCAGACCGGCGGCATGGCCCAGGTCGTCCAGGCGGTGAAGGGGTGCTATCAGGTGATGACACCGGCCCCAGGCCTGACGCTCGGCAAAATCGAGTGTCTCGGCGAGGATTCCGCAGCCTATGAGATGTCGATTGCGATGACCAGGCTGCACGGGTTCCCGTCACTTCCGTATTTCACCGAAGGGCAGTTTTTCGGCCGGACCCTGACCGTTCTCAAGAATGCGGGCATTCATCCTGTGGCGGAGCGCAAACGTCTGATGTCGAGCATCCTTCTGCTGAGCGGACAGGATTATCGGCAGATGGCGGCCCCGGGGGCGAATTGATACGTTCTGCAAGCGTGCGTTGACTGGGGAGGGGGGTTGATGGACCCTATCATTAGAAAAAAGGGTAGCCCGCGCTGCATCGGTTATGCACCCGGTCATGCTCTTTGGACCGAGGCTGAACTCAAAACTCCGATTCCGGGCGAGGATCGGACTTTCGGCGGAAATCTGCTGTGGTACGAACCATTTGGACCCACGATGCCCAGCCTCCATGAGATTTTTTCGTTTTACATTTTCTTGGATCTCAGGCGCTTCGTGGTTCGCCGCGCTGGTCACGTTTGCGAGGTTTGCGGAAAAATCGCATTTCCACGGCAGTTTGAGCGTTGGGAATATGATGAAAAGACCAAGATCCGCACCCTGCGGAGGCTGATTTGCCTCTGCAAACAATGCCAGATCTCCAGCCAGCGAGATCTGGAGGGAGCTCCATTCAACAATCAGAATGCGCTGGAATCCCAGATGCGGCTTTATCGGGGCATTACCTACGAGCAGCTGTTGGTCTATGCCGCCGAACAGAGAAGCCTCCAGAAATCTTATCGTGCAATTCGGTGGCGGTCCGATATTTCGCTCCTCACGAACCTGGCTTTCGCCGAGTTACCGCAACCAAGTAAAACGCTGATCGTCAATCATCCGGATCCTCCGGTAAAACCGCCTCCCGATCGGCTTCCGGTTCGGTTTTTTAATGTTCAGGTTGAGGCCCCATATCGTCTATGTCATTCAGAAGCGGATGAGGAGAAGGCGATGGCCGAGGCGAGACGTCTCTGGCCCCTCATCTCCGAATATACATCTGATCAGATCTCGGAGATCACTGGCGTTGAGAAGTTCCGGCTTCACAACGTTCTTGGTTCAAGGCGTGCATGTGCCTTAAAACTTTCCCAAGCCGATCGCAGTGGAAGAAGAAGGCGGAAGAAGACCGACAGTTCAGATGGATCCGAGAAATGATGTGGTCATTGATAGCCGGTGCGCCCGGAGCACGATAGGAGAATGGTCGACATGGGCAGCCAGCAGCTCAAATGCACACCGTTTTCTCGGCAAGAAGCGTCTTACTCAGTTCTAGACCATTTCGCGTTATCGTATCAGAATACCAGAATCAACCCTATTAACACGAAAAAATTGTCTCAGCCGATCGTGCTGGTGGGGTATACC
>NZ_JBMFGY010000271.1:0-2793 GCF_049977125.1 Acidiphilium sp.
TACAGCGATCGGCGACTGTATCGGTCCTACCAATGAGCCCATCTGCGCCGCTCGATTGTTAATCTCGGTCGCGACCGCCTGATAGATCGAGGTCGGACGCCCCTCTGTGGGGTCCGCTCGTCAGAGATGTAGAGACAGTGCATATCAAAACGTTCCCGACGGCGAGACCGGTGAGCATTGCATTCGTCTCAAGCATTCGGGTACGGATCAGCTTCTGGGTGGCAACGTCAAGTCGCTCGTTAGTGATTGCGTCCTGATGCTGGACTGCCATTCTCGGACTCTTCCATTGTCTCGAAACGCGGGAAAAGGATATTGTTCTCCAGATGAACATGCATCGTCAGATCGTCATGAAACTTGTCGAGGCCAAGATAGAGAGCCCGCCAAGTCGCACAGGCGCCTTGCGGTGTAACCCGGCCGCCCGTGATCGCCTCGATCCGCGTCAGCGCCGCGCCGTGATCATCGTGCTCGACCCGCATGACTTGGATGGCAGTGCGCGCAATGTCGCCGCCGCCCTGGGCGAGCAGCGGAAACAGTGCGACTTCCTCTCGCTGCTGATGCAGGCGGATCTCGGCGATCAGTCGTGCCAGTAGTTCCGCCAGGCCGGCAGGCATGGCGGGGTGCTTCCGGTGTGTCGTCTCGACCTTGGCTGCAAGATTACGCAAGTTAGGCAGCTCGGCTAGATGGACCGCGTGGTAGCGCATTTTGATATGGTCAATCAGCGTCGGTGTGGATGCCTCCCGCCAGTCGTCGAGCGGTTCAACGGCGGTGCTCAGGAGGGCCGCGAGAACGGGTTGCGGTGCAATCCCCTGCTCGGCCAGCGCCTCGGTCAGTGTGCGCTTGCCCTGGCAACAGAAATCAATGCCGAAGCTCTGAAATACCGAAGCCGCTCCCGCTCGGTTGGCAGCGATCTGGCCGACAGGTGCGTTTAACAGACCGGCATCGGCGGGCATTTCAATCTGCTTGGACATGGATTGTCTCCTGATTGGGATGAGATGGAATCGGCATTTCACCGCGATGCACGGCGATACCATGTTCAAGGCTGCGGGCGATCCGCCTGGCGAGTAGGATAAAACGATCGGCGGCTTCCGGCGGACATTGTTCCCGCGCGGTTTCGGTCCAGAGTTCTAGCCATCTTCCGAAATGCGCGGCCTCGATGGGCAATGGCGCGTGAGCTTGCATTGGCGAACCGCTGTAGCGACCGCTCATCAGCGCAACCGAGGACCAGAATGCGCACATGCGACCGAGATGATGATCCCAGTCATGAACCCTGGCCTCAAAAACAGGACCGATGAGCGGATCGCGCCTTGCCGTCCCGTAGAAAGCATGCACTTGCCGTTCGATTATCGGTTCGTCGATTCCGTCGTCCTGCATGAGCTACTCCGTCAGTTGGCTATATACGCATTTACGATACGTAAAATGCCTCCCACGAATAGGTATTGTCAATACCTGATAAGGTGGATAATGAACGCTGGTGACGCTTACCAACTATACAGATTACGGGCTCCGTGCCCTGATGTTGCTCGCGATTGATCCCGAGCAGGTACAATCGGCGGCGATGCTTGCCATCCGTCTCGACGTGTCGCGCCATCATCTGGCAAAAATTCTGATGGATCTCGTGGCCGGCGGCTACCTTCTCAGTTCCCGCGGACCCGCCGGTGGCGTCCGTCTCGCGAAGCCGCCCGGAGAAATCCGGATCGGAGACGTGGTGTGCTATCTCGAGCGCGATCAAGTCATGGTCGAATGTTTCCGTGGCGATGGTGGACATTGCAACCTGCAGCCGGCGTGTCGGTTGCGCCATACGCTCAGCCGAGCGAAAACCGCTTTCCTCGAGGCGCTCAATGAAAAATCCTTGGCTGATATGTCATTGGTACCGGCCAAGCCGTAAGTATTTCTGATGAAGTGGACGCCACCTCCGGCAACGCGCCAGCAACTTACTTACCCAGCATAGCCGGGGAGTGGGGTGGGAATGCCATGGCTCATACTTTCCAATCCCGACTGTAATCATCAACTCTTGCAACCGAGCCAACTTGTTCACCCGCGCCCCGTCGTGCCCCGTCGTGCCCCGTCGGTGCTCCGTCGATATAGAGATCGCTCATGACGACCCAGATAAGTTCTGCGCCTAACGGATCGTTGACCTACCTCGCTCCCTACATCCCATCGATTGAGAAGCACCTCGCCGAGGAAAATTGTGAATCTGGGACAATCAAGATCTGGCGTGGGTCGTCGCGTGATCGGATGCTGCCGTCATTAATTTTTTTTGGCTGTGACAATGGATTCTGGCCCTCATGTCGAGTCTTATCGGCAGCCGCTCGGATGTCAGTCCCCCGCTGCTGAACCTGAACATCCGCAAAGATTTCCGCCAGTTGGGTGGTTTAGCTGATAAAGTGCGCGGTAAGCGCAGGCGCACGCTCAGGGAAGATCCGGTGTCCATAGTACTTGCTCCGGCTTCGCCAGCAAGAACGAGGCAAGTGCGGATCGTCACTTCCCTCCGCTGGGCAGCAAGGTCATGGAGCGTCTGCCAACAGAGATTGTGTCGTGATCGCGCACCGCAGAATGGGCAGGTTGCGGCACGAGCCTGTCCCACGATCAACACGATACACGATTGATCGCCACGCAAGACACTCAGAACCTCCAAATCGAGGCACGGTGCATCGTACCAGAGAATTAATCCGTTCGGCTTGTCAGCCAAAAATTCAGAAGGCCATCCCAGATTGCACCGAGAGCGAAGAAGGCCCCCCTTTAGGCTGAAGTTTTCACTAATTTGAATGCAAACTCCCTGCATTTATCGACAAC
>NZ_JBMFGY010000272.1:0-2762 GCF_049977125.1 Acidiphilium sp.
GTCGTCCTGATCGCCGATCGGGTCCCCGCCCGGGGCGACGGGTCTATGATGAGGCGGTTCGTCAAGCGTTGATTGTGATCTGGGAGGCGTCCGACCGGATCTGTGGCAAGCGGCTGCGGCCATTGATACCGATACTTGTTGAGTCGATGGAACGTCACGGGCATTTGCAACTAGCCTCGGAGGTCCGTGCGGGATTGTTGGCGATGAGTGCTGCGACGATCGATCGGGCGCTGTATGCGATGAGGGCTGCGGCGGGTGGGCGGCATCGGCGACGTGCGACAGCATCGTCGGAGGTTCGCCGGAGCATACCGGTTCGCACCTTTTCTGATTGGGGCGATCCGGTACCTGGCTTTATGGAAGCAGATCTAGTGGCGCACAGCGGGCCTTCGGCGAAGGGCAGTTTTGTCCAAACGTTGACGTTGACCGATATTGCCACGGGTTGGACCGAATGCGCGCCGCTTTTGATGCGCGAGCAGCAAATTCTGACGGAGGTTCTGGGAGAGGTTTGTCGGCGAATGCCATTTCCCATTCTTGGCTTTGATACTGACAACGACAGCGTCTTTATGAACGAGACGGTGCGTGATCACTGCCTGGCGAATGGAATCACCTTCACGCGCTGTCGGCCATATCGCAAAAATGATCAGGCATGGGTGGAGCAGAAAAACGGAGCGGTGGTGCGCCGCATTGTAGGTTATCGGCGTTACGAGGGGCTGGAAGCGGCGACCGCGTTGGCGACATTATATCGATCGGTAAGGTTGTTCGTGAACTACTTTCAACCCTCCTTCAAACTGGCGGAGAAAGTGCGGGAAGGTGCCAAGGTGCGCAAGCGCTATCACGCGCCGGCGACGCCCTATCAGCGGCTGATTGCGGACAAGCGTGTTTCGGAAGAGATCAAGCGTGATGTCACCGAGCAGTATGGTCAACTCGATCCGGTCCGGCTCCTCAGCGATATCCGGCAGGCGCAGCAGCTTATCGTGGATATCGCCGACAAAACCGTCACCGCGATCGATGCGGCACCCGATGTATCGCTGGACCAATTCTTGTCCAGTCTGAAGATCGCTTGGCAGGACGGTGAAATCCGGCCGACGACCAAACCGAAACCAAAGGCGAAGCGGCTGCGACGCCGTCCGGATCCGTTTGTTTCGGTTACCGATAAATTGCAAGGGTGGTTCGAGGCTGAGCCGTGGCGGACGGCGCACGAGCTATTGGATCGTTTACAAGATGAACAACCTGGTGCTTTCCCGGATCACCTTCTGCGAACGTTGCAGCGTCGGCTGAAAGATTGGCGTCGGGATGCAGCGCGCCGTCTGGTGTTTGGGGAAAAGCCGCTCGACGCAATGGTGCACGATGATATGGCTGCGGAAATTAAATGACGGAGCACGACGGCATGGACCTCATCCGAAAAGATTTGACGGTGAGATCACGAAGGACGGCAATTCACAGGGTCTCTCGTGCGTGACCCGCCGTCAAGCCCGGCGCCTTCGGCGCCCCGCTGCGCGGCTGCGGGGCTTGACCGCGGGTCACGCACGAGAAGAGGGCATTGGTGCCGTCGACGCCGAGTTCTGTCTTTCGCTGCTTGCGGTTCAATTAAAAGCCAGTTTGGCGTATCTGATGTAGCCGGTGTTTCGGGGTGAGGTGACAATCAACCTCTCGGGAACATTCTCGGGTGAGGCAATACGATTCTCATGTTGATTGTCGCGCGACATTACAGCTAGTGTCCCGTCGCAGTGATTATGACGGTTGATCTAACCCGAGAATGGGTAGTTCCTGCGGCGTAACGAGCATCTGAATGCTGCGGGCCACACCGGGCTGCTTCTCGATCAGACCGAGCTTGGCGAGGGTCGTGAGCATCTGGTGAACTGACGGGGCGGTGACCTTGAAGTAGTGTTGGAAGTCAGCCTCTGCCGGAGCGCGGCCGTTGATCTGCGCATAGGCCCATATGAAGGCGAGGTACTGGCCCTGTTTGGCGGTGAACCGTGCTGGCGGCACCGTCGTCTTTTGGTCAAACGATTGATTCATTTCGGGTTTATCCAAGGCTCTTTCACCAAGAAGGGCTTTCGGAATGAACATAAGATATCTGGTCGACCTCAGCCAAGCCGAACGAGACGAACTCAGCACTTTGGTGAGTGGCGGCAAGCAGGCGGTGCGACGGCTTAAACGGATGCAGATCCTGCTGGCCGCCGATGCGGGCGTCAGCGACGAGGCTATCGCCACCTCTGTGCAGACCAGCGGCTCGACCGTCTACCGCACCAAAAAACGCTTTGTGGAGATCAGCCTGGAGGCTGCCCTCAGCGAAGAGCCGCGTCCAGGAGCGGCTCGCAAACTGAGCGGCAAGGAGGAGGTGCAACTGGTGGCGTTGGCCTGTTCTGATCCACCCCAGGGATTTGCGCGGTGGACTTTGAAGCTTCTGGCCAACGCCTTGGTCGAAGTGATCGAACAATCGAGCGTCTCGCGCGAGACCATCCGCCGTCGGTTGGCCGACAACGATCTGAAACCCTGGCAACAGAAAATGTGGTGCATCGCCAAAATTGATGGCGAATACATCGCCCGTATGGAGGATTTGCTCGATCTCTATGCCGAGCCACATGATCCCGAGCGACCGGTGGTCTGCTTTGACGAAAGCCCGATCCAGCTTATCGGCGAGGTGCGCGTGCCCATCACGCCGAAACCCGGAAAGCGATACCGTTACGACTCCGAATACAAGCGCAACGGCACGGCCAACCTTTTTGTCATGGTTGACGCTAACCGGTCGTGGCGCAAGG
>NZ_JBMFGY010000273.1:0-2726 GCF_049977125.1 Acidiphilium sp.
GCCTGTTCAACCGTGTTGGGCCATAGCGCCAGCTTGATGCCCCGTTCGTGATGGTTGCAGTTCTCCCCTACGGAGCATGCTTTCTGGATCGGCCACCAAGGCAGGATCAACTAGCAACGTCGACCGTACAAATCGATCGCGAATTGCGGTTGCCATCGCCTCCCACGCCGCTTCCGCCTGCGCAATGCCACCCTCAAGCGGTTCGCCAACTACCGCTCCCTGCCGCGCACGGAGCATAAACCTATGCACCGCAGCTGTTAGACCATCGCAATCGACATCACACATATAAGTGTTTGGCATACCCGATAATTGTTCCACTAACCCACCGACATTAGTGGCGATAACATGCCTACCTAACGCAATCGCTGCCGCAGCGACGCCCGACTGACTGGCTTGGGTATAGGGCAGGATCACCGCATCAGCCCAGGCGATATTCCTGACCAATTCATTTTCGGGAATCCAGCGCCGCTCAATCGTTACGTCCGGCATTGCTCCAAGCTGTTCAAGTGCGGTCGACTGAGGCCCCTCACCGGCAATCCGCAGCGTAAACCCGGGATTGGGACCAAGCCGGACCATCGCAGCAGCCAACAAATCCAACCCTTTATAAGGCAGCAACCGCCCGAACATCAGGATGCGAGGCAGCCCCCCATGGGTAAAGGGCGCGTTCAAATGCGCCGGCATCGCGCCGACCAACATCGGCGGATGCGACAACGTCAGAATATCCTGGTTTTCATCAACAAGTTGCATCGTGCGCAATTCGGCGGTGACAGCATGGCTGAGAGTAACAACAAACGCTGCCCGCTGGAGATAGCTCTGTTGATTTACAAGGCGAAAGCGTAGGCTCTCACCGGGGTGGGCCGATCCATCATGCACGACTACGCAATATGGGATGGTCAAGGCACTGATCATCACACGATCTAGCACTGCCGGCATAGCACAGACGGCAAAATCTGGTCGCAGCAAATCCAAACGAGCACGGATCTGCCGTTCCATCATGGGCCTGGTTAAAAATCGCCCGATAGCCCCTAGTGCAGAGCGATAGGTCGGTTGGCGCCATGGACAAGGCGGCGCATCTGTTGTCGACAAAATTTCCGCCGTCTCCGGCAGCGACAGAATGCCGTTCGTCTGCAGCAACCGTTCGAAGCCACTAGCCAAGTGAGACGCGAAGCGTGGTCCTGCGCCACGTCGACCCCAATGCCACACTAAAATTCTCATCGGATCCCACTCGATGCCAATGCCCGCCTCAACGCTGCGTCGCCGAGAACCTCGAGCACCTTAGCCTTTCCTCGCATCGCCAAGTTACCACGCCGATCAAAATCGTCAGCAAGCGCCCGCAACATTTGTGCGGCATGCGAAACATCAGGCTCAGCCCAACTGCAATCTGCCTGGGTATAGACACCACGAGGATCAACGACTGGAACAAGAGTAAAATCCACAAGCCCCGCACTGTCGGCATCCATAAAGTCCATATTACCAGACCACCCGGTTGCGACGACGGCACGACCAAACAGCATGGCAGTGGCCGGGATCAATCCAAACCCCTCAGCTCGATGCAAAGACAAAACAATATCGCTGATCGCAATCAGACCTCGCAGTGCAGATTCGGGCAGATTTTGATCAATCACTCGAATATTTTGCGAACTGCCAATAGCTGAAATAATAATCTGGCGATCGGACGGATAGAAACCAGTTCCGGATAATTTCACGATCAAAAGAACATCGCCTCGATCACCGAACGCCGCACGAAATGCCGCAATAGCAGCTTCAGGGTTTTTCCGCACAAGGCTAGATGCCACGTTCAGGACCACCAAAACTACGAGCACATTGTCCGCGATCCCGAAATCAGCACGTGAGCCACTTACGGGCAAGTCAGGCAATGCCGCAAGCGGATACGGCACCAAACGCACACGCCCCGGCGCAAGCCTCTCGAACGCGTTGACGCAAAATTGCGACGGCGCCCAAATCTCGTGTACAAACCTCGCACCAACATCCCAGCTCGGAGGTGTCGTTGGCAACTCCCAGGCGAACATGCCGATAATGCGGCGTGCTCGTATCAGACTTCGAGGCCACCGGGCCAGAGCCACCGGTAACAGATGTGCGTTCACGACAGCAAGCAACGCCGCGCCCGGCTCAGGAAGTGTCCCGGGCCGCGCTACAACTCCCGGAAGCCCAAGTGGGAGGGTCCCACGCCCGACGCCCAGCTGCGTCATCATCGTTGCCATATGCCGCGCAGTCTCGGCCAAGCCTGATTCGCTTTCGAAATCGCCTCCGACCACAATGCCCTCGCTAGTGGACGGCGGGAACTGATCTGGCTTACGTGCCATCACACCCCCAAGCCGGGTTAATCCTCGACGGCGTAAGTCAGCGGGCAACAGCCGCCACACTCGATGTAACAAACCCAGGTCGGATTGGCGCATTCTTGTCCCTAACCTGCGCAGTCGATGAATGTGAGGGGTAGTTTTCGTCTCCGATTAGCACGAGATACCGCCGCTGAAATGTTTGGTCCCTCTAAATCCCGCCGGAACCGATTTAACGCCAATCGGGAAATTTGAAAATTGGACAACACTGAATTCTTGCCGAATAAAAAATGCTCAATCGTTCTAGTGCCGCCCAGAACAACGCCTCGCAACTCGCGGCACCAAAGCGCCGCGTGCCTCACGGCTCCACGCTAGGGTCACGGCTGATCAGTACGCGTTCCACCCGGCGACCGTTCATTGCCTGAACCT
>NZ_JBMFGY010000274.1:0-2711 GCF_049977125.1 Acidiphilium sp.
CGTGCCCGGCTTCTGGAAATGCGTGGGAGCGGATGCGTCCAAGCCGATCCGCTCCGCTCCTGACAGAAATGCCCCTCAGATCGGGCTCACGATGAACTGGGTCGCTGCGGGACCGTCGCTGCATGGCTATACAAAGCTATATCTTGCGCGCGGCAAGATTGGATACCTCAGTGACCGTTATATTCATCCATTTTTTGACAAGTTCGCGCCAAGCGATACCTGTACATTCGAAGGAGTGCAGACAAACGGCCTTGATCTATTTGATATTCGGCCACCCTCATGAGACCAAGAAGAATTGGTCTGCTGATCGTCTTTGCCATTCCCCTGTCTGGGTTGGTCAATGCCGCAGCGCAAACCGTAGGACCCGTCGTAATCCCCCCGCCGACCGTGGTTCCCGTTTATCCCGAACTTGGAACCGGAGTCGTGGTGGCAGCGCCGCAACCTGCTCCAGCACCCACACCGCCCAACTCCTCGGGTCCTGGTTCTGGCTCGGGTAACGGCACTCCACTCGGCGGCAATAGTGCGATGGCTGCATATGAATCATCCGGCTTTTCCACCTCAGGCATCGCTGCGGCTGAACAGTTGGGCATCAATTCGCAAGCCATGGCTGGCATCGCATTCGTTGAAAGTCACGACGAGAATGTCGGCGATAGCAACGGTTCGACCTCGGCATTCGGGGTGTATCAGATCACTCAGCCGACCTGGGAGTCCACCGTTGCACTATACGGATTGCCCTTCACAGAGGCAGATATGACCAACCCGTCCGATCAGGCCGTTGTCGCTTCATATATCCTGAAGGATTATGCGGCGATTGTTTCACAGTATACCGAGTCCCCTCCGACGGTTTTACAGACCTATGGTGCCTATATGTTCGGTCCGGTACCGGGCGGTGAGATTGCAACCGCCCCGGCATCAACCCCGTTATCAAATTTTGTATCCGCGCCGTCGCTGGCGAACAACGGCATGACCGGTTGGACGGTTGGGCAGTATCAGAGCGTGATGGCAGGACGCCTCGGCGGTACAGCCAGCGACCCGGTCTACAGCTGATCCATGCGCTACAGCCACGACCGTATGATCGATGATCTGATCCGCCGGCTGATCGCCGCCGGGTGGGCCTATCGGCATGGAGCCAAGCACGGTCGCCTATACCCTCCAGGCACGTTCCGATCGATCACCGTGCCGAGGACCCCTAGCGATCGTCGGAGCTATCGCAATTTCAGAGCCGACATACGCCGTCTCGGGTCCGGCACGGTCGTGTGATGATGGACGGGATCGGTTCGTCGGACGGCACGCTGACCGAGCCAATCCTGGCGTCGGGTGATCCCTTTGTCGGTCTGACCGAACAGCAACGCGACGCGGCGTGGCAGGACGGTCCAGTTCTCGTGCTGGCCGGTGCCGGCACCGGCAAGACCAAAACCCTCGCGGCCGCGATCGTCCGTCGTATCCGCCATGGCCAGATCCCGCCCTCCCGCATCCTGTCCGTGACCTTCACCAACAAGGCCGCCCGGGAAATGACCGGCCGGATCGAAACCGCACTCGGGATTTCATCCCGACCAGGATGGGTCGGAACCTTCCACGGCCTCTGCGCTCGCCAGCTGCGCACCGAGCCCGAGGTCGCCGGGCTGCGGCCGGATTTTGAGATCTACGATGCCGATGACAGCCGCAGGGTCATCCGCCGCGTCCTAAAGGCACGTCATTTCGACACCGGCGCCGACACGGGAGTCAGCGAGCCCGATCTGCTCAAGCAGGTCTGCGGCAGGATCTCTTGGTTCAAGGACAATTTGATCGAGCCTGCTGAAGCGTCCAACCGAGTCGAGGCATACATCGTTCAGGCCAGACAGGCCGATCAGCCGGTTTCGCCCAATGTCATGCGGATATCGGCCAGCATCTACCAAGAGTATCAACGCTGCCTGCGCGATGCCAATGCCGCGGATTTCGGGGACCTGCTGCTCTGGCCCACGCTCGCCATGTCCCGCGATGCGCGTTACCGCAGCCGCTGGACCGAGCGGTTCGACTGCGTACTCGCAGACGAATATCAGGACGTGTGCTATGCCCAGTACCGATGGATAAACCTGCTGGCCAGCCCCCACCAGCAACTCTTCTGCGTGGGCGACGATGATCAGGCGATCTTCGGCTGGCGCGGTAGCGATATCCGGTATCACCGCCGCTTCCTGCAGGATTATCCCCGCGGCTCGCAGATCAGGCTTGAGGAGAATTTCCGGTCGACCTCCCTGATCATCGCGGCGGCAAACGCGGTGATCGCAGGCGACAAGGACCGACTGGGAAAGACACTATTCACCCGCAAGCCTGCCGGCGAGCCGGTCGCGGTGGTACGGTTTCGGGATGGGGGTGCCGAGGCGGATGGCGTCGTCGATGATATTCTGCGTCGACGGGCTGCCGGGGCAGGGTTCGGATCAATCGCAATCCTGTATCGCAGCAATTTTTTGTCGCGCGGGTTCGAAGAGGCTCTGATCCGGCAGCGGATCCCCTACGTGATGATCGGCGATGTTGGTTTCTATCAGCGTGCCGAGATCAAGGATGCCCTGGCCCTGCTGCGGATATCTGTCTCCCCGGACTCGGTTCAATCCGACGAGGCGGTTCGGCGGGTGATCAACACGCCCCCGCGCGGTTTTGGTGAGAAGGCGCTCGAATGCCTCGACGCCGAAGCCGCCTGGCGTCAGTGCTCGCTTCTGTCGGCGATCGAAACCGCG
>NZ_JBMFGY010000275.1:0-2706 GCF_049977125.1 Acidiphilium sp.
AGGTTCAGGCAATGAACGGTCGCCGGGTGGAACGCGTACTGATCAGCCGTGACCCCAGCGTGGAGCCGTGAGGCGCCCGGTGCTTTGGTGCCGCGCGGTTCGTGTTATACCAACCTGAGGTTCCGTTGACTCGAATGTGAGTTGTCGCGGCTCGGGCGGGTATGATTCGCTGAACTTCCCCGGAGGAGGTTTGCGATGACGGTAGCGATAACGCGTTTGGACTTGTCGGCTATGGCGCTGCGCGAGCGGGCGGCTCGCGCGACGGATTCGAAGATTTCGAGGCGGCTGCTGGCGATTGCTCTTGTTCTCGAAGGCTGGTCGCGGCGCGCTGCGGCCGAGGCCTGTGCCATGGACCGGCAGACGCTGCGCGACTGGGTGCACCGTTACAATGGATTGGGACCTGAAGGACTGGGAGATGCGCCGCGGCGCAACGGCCCGCCACCCCGATTGTCGGCTTCGCAGCAGGCGCAGATCGCGCCATGGGTCAGGCAGGGTCCGGACCTGGAGCGTGACGGCGTGGTACGGTGGCGCTGTGTCGACCTGCAGCGGCGGATCAAGGCCGAGTTTTCGGTTACCCTGCACGAGACCTCGATCAGCCGACTGTTGGCGCGGCTCAAGTTCACGCGGGTCCAGCCGCGTCCGTATCATCCGAAGAAGGACGCTGCGGCACAGGACATTTTTAAAAAGACTTCGCTGGCCTGGTAGCGGCGGCGATCCCGGCCAGGGCGGCCCGTAAGCCAATCGAGGTGTGGTTCGCCGATGAAGCCCGTGTCGGTCAGAAGGGAACTCTGACCTATGTCTGGGCAGAGCGGGGTTCCCGACCACTGGCTGTGCGCGACAATCGCCATGACTCAGCCTATCTGTTTGGCGCCGTCTGCCCGGAACGCTGTATCGGCGCCGCCATCATCATGCCGGCAGTCAACAGCGAGGCGATGGCCGAGCATCTTCGCGAAATCAGCACGCAGGTCGCACCCGGCGCGCACGCCGTGCTGGTGCTCGATGGCGCCGGCTGGCATCAAGCCGGCGAACGTCTGCCGGTGCCCGACAATATCAGCCTGCTGTTGCTGCCGCCCTATTCGCCAGAGCTCAACCCAGTCGAAAACATCTGGCAATTTCTGCGCAGCAACTTCCTCAGCCATCAGGTCTGGAACAGCTACGACGAAATCCTTGCCGCCTGCCGAAACGCCTGGAACAAGTTCATGCAGATGCCAGAACAAATCGCTTCGATCACCCAACGAGACTGGATCAAAGCGGTCATTGGATAGGCAGGTTGGTATTACGCCACAAGCCTGCGAATGGCCGTTGCGAGATGGGGGGCGGTGGCCTGAAGGGCATAGTGAGCTGCAGCGCGATCGCGGGCTGCAATTCCCATGGTGTGACGCAGCGTCGGGTTGTCACGTAGGTGACGTAGCCGATCGGTCCACTCCGCAGGGGTGCTGGCGAGCCATCCGGTAATACCGTCCTGTATAATTGTGGTGTTTGCCCCGACCGGGCTGCCGATGGTTGGCCTTGCCGCCGCCATATACTGGATGAGTTTGTAGCCAGATTTGCCGCGCGCCCACGCGTCGTCCGGTAAGGGCATGATCCCGACGTCACACTGGCTGATCATGGCGGCCTCGGTGGCTTCACTCCAGGGGAGGTGGCGGCAGATTACACCCTCAATGGTGAAGCCAGGAGCGCCGATCACCAGAAGTTCAAGTGGTGCCTCGGCGGATAGTTGACGCAGTGGTTCGGACAGTTGCGCCAGATAGGGCGCGGTCAGCGGAGTACCGATCCAACCTATGGTAAAGACCGGGTTATCCAAAGGTGGGATCGGTGGATAATGGTCGAGATCGACCACGGTGGGCAAAAGCAGAACGTTGGCGGCGCCGGCTTGAGTCGCCCAGTTTCGCAAGGTTTCATTGGCAACGATCGTCAACGCCGCCCGGCGCAACAGCGACGGGAATTTCCCACCGAGGACCGTACGCACCAATCGGTCGCGCAACGAAACGTCACCCTCGCCGCCGTAACGAAGGAACCAGGCATCGTCGAAATCGAGGATGAACTTAGTGTCCGAACCGAGCAATGCGCGTTCGAATATCGCAGGGACGAACGGTAGCAATTCCTTTTCGATCCAGACTAGATCATGATCCCTTATCTTGGCACGGAGCCCCGGCGCTCTCGCATAGGCGGCGAGCACCGATGGGATGCGGCTGCGACCTTCGTACAGCGCCCTGATGTAACGATCCGATAGAAATGGCCGGGCGGTGCAGGTGATACCCTGCTCGGCGAGCGGCGCGACATATTGGAGCAAGCGAAGCCGGCTGCTTGCACCGAGACGACCATAACGCGTCGCCATAAGTAACCGAATCGACGGTAAGCGTGCCAGATCGTTGCACTCGTGTGCGGTCTCAGGAACGGGCGGTTCGCTGATGCGGTCAAGATGGACGCTGATCGACATATCCCGTCAAGGTACAATGATTAGGTCTGCCACAACACAGGAAAATATCTAAAAACCTAAAGTGGGATAACTTCAAGAGGACGTCGGGAGTTTTTGAAAAACTGAGGTTTGTATTAAATTAAAAGCTATTGATTTTTCTTCGACAGTGGTTTTGCCTTTGCCGAATGCAGACGACAGGATTATTCGTGCTGTGGTGGCTGGAATCGCGCGGACCATCACGAACGGGGCATCAAGCTGGCGCTATGGCCCAACACGGTTGAACAGGC
>NZ_JBMFGY010000276.1:0-2688 GCF_049977125.1 Acidiphilium sp.
TTGCTGATCAGATCATAGACATCGACATAGTGATGCGGGTTGTAGAGGGTGTAGAGCGCCTTGGTATCATCGCCGAAGATGAAATGCGGGTCGTGCATCAGGCTCGGCGCAGCTTGTGTGGCGAATTTGGTGATGCCGATACCGGGATAGCCGCCGTTCTTGTAATCGCGCAGGACGATGACCCGGACGTTGGTTTTGTCGATCATCGCCTTGTTCTGCGCAAAGACGCGCAGCCCCGCCCGGCAACTGCCGCACCAGGTCGCAACCTGCCAGAGCATGATCGGATGCCCTTTGTAGGTGTCGAGCGAGATGGTCTTGCCATGGCTGATGAACGACGCGACGGGTGCCGGCTTATCGCCAGGGCTCGGCACATCCTTCGGGCCCATCACGCCAGAGGGCGAAGCGAAGGCAAGGGCTGGCAGCACCATCAGACCGGCAAAAAGAGCGAGGCGAAGCGAGGTTGTGGGGGTGGGGATCTTGGTTGCGTTCATGGGAGAACTCCTTTCGGTGGATATGTGATTCAGCCGGCACAGCAGGAGAGTTGCGAGACGTCCTTGGTGAACGTCTGGGCCGCGAGCTTGAGACCTTCGGTCATCACCAGATAGGGGAACAGCATGTTGCCGAGCTCCTGCACGGTCATGCGATACTTGATGGCTATCGCCGCGGTTTGGATCATCTCGCCAGCGTTATGGGCGAGGATCTGGGCGCCGATAAGGCGCTGGGAATCCGCGTCGGCGACCAGCTTGACGAAGCCAGTGGTATCGAAATTGGCGAGGGCGCGCGGGACGTTTTCGAGGTCGAGCCGGCGGGTGATAGTTTCTATGCCCGCCGCCCGGGCCTGCGCTTCATCGAGGCCAACGGTGGCAACCGCAGGATCGGTGAAGACTACCGCCGGCACGATCGACAGATCGAGTGTGGCGTCACCGCCGGTCATATTGATTGCGGCACGGGTGCCGGCAGCCGCCGCGACATAAACGAGCTGGGGCATCGTGCTGCAATCGCCGGCTGCGTAGATATGCTCGACCGCGGTGCGCATATGATCGTCGACGACGATGGCGCCCGTTGAGTCGGTGGTCACCCCGGCCCGATCGAGCGCAAGATCATCGGTGTTCGGCCGCCGCCCGGCCGCAATCAGCAGTCGCTCCGTGACGATGGTCGAACCGTCCTGGGCACCGCCCTTGAGCGTTACGGTGAACCGATTGTCGCTATGGCTGACGGCCTGGGCCCTGGTGTTGGCCAACACTTTGATCCCCTCGGCCTCAAGTGCCGCCTGCAATCCGGCGCCGAGATCGGGATCGTCGCGTGTGAGGAGGGTAGCGCGGGCGAGGACGGTAACCTCGGTTCCGAGCCGGCGATAAGCCTGCGCGAGTTCGAGTGCCACGAACGATGAACCGATCACGATCATGCTCGCCGGCATCGCTGATGCGAACAGCGCCTCCGTCGAGGTCCAGTAGGGTGTGCCGGCCAGCCCGGGAATCGGTGGAATGGCCGGGGCAGCACCGGCGGCGATCAGGATACGGTCCGCTGCGAGCTTGGTCACCTCTCCTGCCTCGCCACGTACGACCAGGGTCTTCGCGTCTTCGAACCGCGCTGAGCCGCGCAGCAGCGTAATACCAGGCTTGTCGTCGAGGATGTGTTCATATTTCGCACCCCGCAGCGCATCGACCCGGGCGCGGAGTTGGTCGAGCAGGGCGGCGCGATCGACCGGCGTATGCAACTGCCCGATGCCCGCGAAGGGGTGATGCGCCTGGTCGTGCCTGATCTCGGCCGCCCGCAGGAGGATTTTCGAAGGGACGCACCCGACATTGACGCAGGTCCCACCGATCATCGGCGCACGCTCGATCATGGTGACCCGTGCGCCGCCCTCGATCGCGCGGATTGCTGCGGCGAAGGCGGCTCCCCCGCTGCCGATGATCGCGACATGCAGCCCGGTACCCGGCTCTTCGGGGACTTGCGCATCAACCAATTGCTCGAGGCCATAGCCCCGTTTAGCGACAGCCGCTCTGAGGCTTGCCAGGCCGCCGGGCGTTACTCCACGGATGCTGGCAATCCCATCACCGTAGGATACCGTCGCCTCAACCCCCGGTAACTGATTGAGCGCTGTTTCAGCGCTGCGCGCACAATGCTCGCAGGTCATTCCGGTAACGCGCAGCGATAACGTGTCCATGCAAGATATCCTCCTAAAATTCCCGAAGTCCCATGACGATCGCCGATAAATTCATTCATACCGGCATGCGAGATCGCCCTAGTCCTTCCAACGAATCGTAGTATGGATGCTGGAGCAACTACAGGATCAAGAGGTGTTTCGATGATTTTGAAAAAAAGTTCAGCACCCTTTGGACCGCTAAGCCGGTCGGCCAAACAAAGTGTTCCGATCGGCATCGTGTCCCAGCGGAGTGGCTGCAGCATCGACACCATTCGGTTTTACGAAAAGGCAGGTGTTCTACCGCAAGCGCTGCGCACCGAAAGCGGTCGGCGAACCTACAATGAGGGAGACGTTGCCCGGATCACCTTCATTCGACGCGCGCGCGAACTCGGTTTTTCGCTCGATGAAGTACGCGGATTGCTCGCTCTTGCCGAAGGATCAGGTGACGCATGCGAACAGGTTCAATCCCTGGCCCAATACCACCTCAACGAAATTGTTACCAAGATCGCTGACCTGACCACCATGCAAACGGTCCTCGGGGC
>NZ_JBMFGY010000277.1:0-2677 GCF_049977125.1 Acidiphilium sp.
GTTTTCATCCTTGCCAGCAACGGTAGCGTGAGCCCGAGATTGGTGAGGTTGCCCCGGCACGAGCCGCGGCCCGGCAGGCCGAGGCGGATTCCGAGCGTTGATGAATGTGCTGCGACGATCGCAAAACTCGACAGCACATCGCGCGGCGCATCGAGGCAGATGTTTGGATTGGTCAAGGTCGCATGGGCCAGGGCGGCGAGGATTGTCTGAGGAGTCGCTCCGGCCTGCGGTGTCACGAATTTCCGAACGAACGGGTCGCGGGTCAAAGCTGCGGTTATTTGCGCCGGCGGATAGAGCGTGGCGAGCGACATGATGGTGCCGTTCGGCTGCGGGATGGCGGCGAGAGGGCGCTTCGGGTCGAGATTGAGGTTATGGGGATGACGGAGATCGATCGTCCAATATCGAACACCGCCGCCGGGCAGCGCTCCCGATCCCTGTTCGATCAGGGTTTGATCGCGCAGCGCGAGGTAGGGACCATAGAGCGAAACGATCGTGAAACTCTGGCTGACCTGAAACGGAGTTTTGTCGTCGCCCGCCGATAAGCCCGACTGCGCGCGCAGGATTTGGTATTCCGCGTGGGCGAATGTGGCGACCGAGAACACCGGCGCGTGGGTGCGGGTCGATATGACCGTGATATTCCCCTTTTCGACATCGACAGTATAGGTCGAATTGTGCAGGGCCGGACGCGGCTCAGCGGCCGGGGAGGCGATAATTGCCGCACCGCCGATACCGCAGATCGCGGCGACGGCTGCACCGAATAGCAGTGGTTTGGCGATTTTGCGGTTGCGATGTTTCACGGCACTCATACCCAGATCACCGCCGGAAGTTGATGCCTGACCGGTGCGCCCTCCGGCGGGATACCGAGGCGAAGGATACCCTCGATCTGAACGGCGCAGTCCGCGATGCCTTCGGCGTGATCATGCCCGTTGATGATGGTGCGGGCGTTGTAATAATCGCAGGTCGTGCCCTGGATGAAGTCGCCCAGCTTGCGGCCGGTGAACGCGCCCTTGCGCATGCCGTAGGACATGATCTTGTAGGCGATGTCCGGTTTCAGCGCGTCATCCGGATGCTCGGCCAGGGTCTCGCCCATGCCGATCGCTTTGCCGAGCTTCAGATAGTTCTCGCCCCAGGTGAGTTGAACGTAACCGCGCCCGTAATAGGTGTTGGTATAGGTCTTGCCGTTGGTTGCCTTGAAGTTTTCCGGCTTGCCATAGGGCATGCCGGCGCCCTTGCCGTATTCGGCGATCGGGACGAAACCGGGGCATTCGCGTTGGCAGGTGGCCATCATGTAGGCCGCCCAGCGCAAATCCATCACATGCGGGTCCTTGCAGATGCTGGTGAAAACAGTGGCGAGGCCGGCTGGTCGGGGGATGGTCCAGTTCACGACGCGGGCGGCATTGGGAAATTGCTGGGCGAACCGGCCGGTGAATACGCGCGATGCCGTATTCCACCACTCAACCGAGGGATTTTCACGCCAATAGTCGGGGCCGGTGTAGAATTTTCCTGCGTTTTTAAGCAGCTTTGCCAGGGTCGGGCCATGCGGGGAGACAACGCCGTCCGGACGTAGAAAGCCATTTTTGGATTGAAATCCACGAATACGCGCAAGCATCGTCTCGTCGTAAATGCCATTGACGGCGACGAGATAACCGGCGCGCGATAACAGGTCCTGAATCAGCGCGACATCGACGGGTTTATTGATGGCATTATGGCCAACGCTGGCGGTGATGCTGGTTTTGCTGAGCATGTCGTCTCACCCTGTCGTTGCGACCAGCCGGGTCGCAGGTTCAGCCTCGTTGATGGCCGTTTTGATGAGTTTGGCGAAATCCGTCTCGAATTCATAGACCGAGGTGAACTCGGCGAACGCCCAGCGGCCAAATTTGCCCAGATTGTTGACACCCGGTACCCAGTAGGATCGCATTGCGTTCGCTTTGTCTTTGGCGTTCTCTGCGCGATACCCTTTGATTTCCACGATCAGGTTCAACGGGTTGTCCGGCTGATCGTCGATCCGCAGGATGAAGTCCGGCAGATAGCGGTGTGGCGTCGCGCCAATCAGGTAGGGCACTTCCAACCCGAGATTCTGGTTTTTGACGTAGGCCATCACCGCCGGATGCGCCTCGGCGACACGGCAGAACTCGGCCTCCCAGTCACTGTCGCACACCACCCAGTTGATGTGGCACTTGCGGGGATCGGTTTGCCAGCGGGTATTTTTCGATGTGGTGAAATTCACATAGGCGGTTGAGCCCGTCGGATTATACGCGTCGAGTATCGCCTTAACCGGATTGTCGCCGACCAGTGACAGCGTGATCGCCGCCTTGATGCGCTCGGCCGCCATGTCCGCGATTTCCTTATAGAGAAGCTGCGCGGGATAGGTGCCCCCGGTACACCGGAGATAGCCGCCTTCGAGCCATTGCCGCGCGATACGCTTCAGATGCGGAAACAAATGGAGTTTCGCCGGTTCGCCGGGATCGCGATATTTCGTGTAGAGAATATGTTGAGCGAGGTGAAACAGGATGGTCGACGCACGCATGTCTTTCAGGTGTGCAAAGTTCAGATCGACGGCTTCGCCGACAATGCCCTGATTTCGGGTGGTCGAGGGTCCGAGCAGTTCCGGCGTGAGCTCCAGCACGTGATCGGGGCCGAAGCGAGCTTCGAGCCGTTCGTTCGGCAGCTCGATCCG
>NZ_JBMFGY010000278.1:0-2672 GCF_049977125.1 Acidiphilium sp.
CGGGAAGACAGGCGGAACGTTTGGTGAAGCCCTTGTCCGGCGAGCGCTTGCATCCTGCCGGCGTGCCATCGCTAAGCCCGCGCTCAGACCTGGCAAACATTGGATTTTGCGCCGCATCAACGTGATACCAATACTTCGACACATGCTGACGAGCCGGGAAGCCCGCTTCTTGAGTTATCCGGGCTAGAATATCCCGACGTACTCGATCGCTCATCAGCGCCGCTGCACGCCAGGCAGAATGCAGAGCATCTCATAGGCTAAGTTAGCAGCGGTCAGCGCCGTTGTGCCGAGCGGATCATAGGGTGGAGAGACCTCGACTAGATCTGCTCCCACCAGATCGACGCCATGTAGACCCCGAATAATCTCCAAGCCCTGCGGCACGGTCAGACCGCCGATCTCAGGTGTTCCAGTCCCAGGCGCAAAGGAGGGGTCGAGGCTGTCGATGTCGAAACTCAGATAGGCAGGACGAGTGCCAATGCGGGCACGAATATCTGCCATCATTGGTGCCATGGAGTGAAACCAGCACTCCTCCGCCTGGATCACCAGAAATCCTTGCTTACGACACCAATCGAAATCTTCAGCGGCGTAGCCGGTGCCACGTAAGCCGATCTGCACCACTCGCATGCAGTCAAGCAGACCCTCCTCCACGGCGCGACGGAACGGCGTGCCGTGATTGATCTTCTCGCCGAACATGGTGTCGTTCACATCGGCATGGGCATCAACATGGACCAGCCCGACGGGTCCATATTTGCGGTGCATCGCGCGCAGGATCGGCAGGGTGATGGTGTGGTCTCCGCCAAGCGTGATCGGCCGGCAGGTGGAGGCTAGAATCCGGTCATATTCAGCCTCGATCCGCGAAATTGAATCAAGGAGGTTAAAGGGATTGATCGCAACATCACCAAGATCGGCGACATTTAGACTATCGAACGGGGCCGCGCGTGTTGCCATGTTGTAGGGACGCAGAAGTGACGATTCGGCTCGGATCTGTCGAGGACCAAAGCGCGTTCCAGTCCGATTGGACGTACCAAGATCGAAAGGGATACCAACGAAACACGCATCCAGTTTCGAAGGATCGGATACGATAGGCAGGCGCATCATCGAAGGAATGCCCCCGCTACGCGGCATTGCGTTGCCGCTCAATGGCTGCGGGTGAGTCGAAAACGTCATATTTTCTGGCATTTTCATCACCTTTCACGATGTACAAAATCGCCTATTTCATGATGGTAAAACAAATATCTTGATGAAAAAATCGACCTGAACCACTGTTTACATTCACACTCATCGATGTAATTATATTTCTCTGATGCTGGGTGATCTATCAGATATCGATCTGCGATTCTTGCGGGTATTCTTGGCTGTTGCTGAGGCTGGGGGGATTTCCTCGGCGCAGTGGACATTGAAGGTTGGCCAGTCCACCATCAGCACGCAGTTGGCTATACTTGAGAGTCGGTTAGGTTACAGGCTGTGTGAACGCGGGCGAGGTGGCTTTAGACTAACGGCTAAGGGCGAACGCTTCGCCGAACTGTCGCGCAAACTGCTAAGCACAATTGCCGATTTCAATTCTGAAGCTCGCAACCTCGATAAGAAACTTGTTGGATCACTACGGATCGGCATCATCGGCAATACACCAATGAGCGAAAATTTCAGGGTGAGTGAAGCAATCGCTCGATTCCGCCGGCGTGATGAGGCGGTGAAGTTCATTATTCGTGTCTGCCCACCGATCGAGATGGAGGAGGGATTGCTCCGAGGTGACCTCGATATGGCAATTGGCTATTTCTGGCATCACGCGCCCACGCTTCACTTCACACCACTCTTCACCGAACACCATCTGGCGTATTGTGGCAAAGGTCATACGCTGTTTCACCGTGCCGGCGAGATTTCGCCAATCGAGGCTTCAGATCATAGCTGGGCCTGGCGCACCTATCCACTCCCTGAAGCACAGATGTCGGCGTCGCCTAGGAAGGTAACGGCTACGGCCGACAATATGGAGGCTGTGGCGATGTTGGTTCTGTCCGGACATCATCTTGGTTTTCTGCCCGAGCATTTCTCTAGGCCGCTGGTCGCGGAGGGACTCTTAGCTGCTCTGAATCCCAAAATCATGCAATATGAGGTTACTTTGCAAGGGGCGAGCCGAAGACGACCCGAGGTAAACGAGATTACACGCGCATTTCTGGATGATCTCTTCGCAGCCCATCACGTGACGCCGCCATCCAGCTGATTTTTGGACTTTAAACGTCATAATCAGGTACGAAAGGATGAGGAGGGCATCGACGATGGATGAACGAGCAAAAGCAATACCGACAGTTCGGATCGACAACGGCAGAGTGAAGGCGACTGAATGGATGTTCGCCCCCGGCGCTGAAACCGGGCGGCATCGCCATGAGCATGATTATGTTGTCGTACCACTTACTGACGGCGAACTGCTGATTGAGCACCCGGACGGGACCAGCGTTACCTCTCAGCTCATCCAGGGAATTCCCTATGCCAACGTCATGGGAGTCGATCATAACGTAGTGAACTCCGGCAAGGCAAACCTGGCGTTTTTGGAAATCGAAATTACCGGGTGAATTTTTCTCAGGGAGCCCGATAAATTTTCCTTTGCCCCTCCCCGACCCCGACCGCCCCGTGAATAATTCCACTACGCGCGATAATACGCATCATCGCCCGTTGCA
>NZ_JBMFGY010000279.1:0-2664 GCF_049977125.1 Acidiphilium sp.
ATGAGTCCCAGGCGCCTCATTATGAATTGAATGCATGAACGAGTCGTGGCCATGGATGGTGCTGCGATGTCGTAGAGCTGGGATGCTTTGCCGAGGACCCGCGCGTTGAGAACGGCAGGCGAGAGTACGAGAAGGGTCGGGTCCGTTTCGGCAATGCGCGCGATGGTACGGAGTGACGAGATGAGCACGCTCCGCCGCGCCGGCGAGAGATCGATCCAGGTCGCCACCAACGCTATCGCTTCGCTGACAGTTATCTCGGGAGGTAACGCGGGTTGTTCGTTGTTGCCGGAAGGTAGAATTGGGGTATTGTCGGACATGGATAACTCCTGTTTGGTCAATGCCGGTCAAAGCCGGACGGTTATGAGAAGGCTATACACCAGTCCCAAGCTAATTGACTGGTAGTGTTCTAAGAACGACCGAGAAGTCGGTTGTTTTTGCTTGATATTGTCGATTAAACGGTTGGACACCGAAGTGCCGGTGTTCGTAATGATTGGGTTCGCCGAATCAGGTATTTTCAGGTCCGTCCAGATCGTCGGAGCATCTACGGTCACCATCCCGATCGTCAGTATCGCCATGGCCCAACTCAGCGTCGAAGAGTTTCGGCGATAAGCGCCTCTATCTGACGGGGATCGAAAAATATCGCAGCGCCGACCCTGATTGGGCGCAGATGTCCGACCTGCACCCATCGGCGGATCGAACGCGGGGTGCGGCGGAACAAGGCGCAGACATCTTCGGTCGTCAAAAGTGGTGAGTGCGGCACCGGCGATCGCAAGGCGGATACTGATGGCGCCACCGACGGTGGTTGGTCGGCATCACGGTCGGATGCTTCGGTCGCCAGGTCTTTGACTTTGGTCTGTTCAGGCATGGCTCAATCATGACGATGATCGGACACTGTCGGCCGACATGCTGGGGCTACTGTTTCCGATGCTACCGTCGATGTCGCTTTGACCACCTCACGAGCGGCCCGACGAGCAAAGATCCGGACGAGGTCGCGCAACGCGCTCGCGACGCGGGCATCGACGTGCTCGAATTCATCGTTTCGTGTTGCTGTGCTGATATTCGATCGCATCTTCATCCTCGGCGCTTTCGCCACCGATGATGCGCGAATGGGTGCGATGATTTCAAAGAAACAAGCGTGCAGGAATGCCGAATATTCTGAAGGCAGGGTCAACGGGAGCGGGGGAGGCGGGGTGGACAATGGCCCGGGTCGCCTGCCTGCTGGCGGGCATCAACTGCCGGTAGACTTGTTGGTAGTCCGCACCCGAACCGGATTCGGGCATTGTGTCCCTCGATATGCATCTGTGCGCGATCGCGATGCTACCGCCACGATCGCTGTCGTCCGTTCGCTGGGAGTCAGCCGGGACTGCGCCTCTGCCTGGGCTTGGCGGGCAGTACGAGAGCCGGATCTTTGCCGAGTTTTCCCGCGATCGTGCGGATTTCTATATCGCGGATGTCATGAAATGTGCGCAGGGCGGTACGCAGTTTCGCGTGGGGAAAGATCGGAATGGCTTCGGCCAGGAACTCTTCGACGAAGCGTGAAAATGTCCCCGTTTTAGGTTCTCGGCCTTCGATGCGGCGCGTGGAGTTGGCGATCCAGATCGATGCGCACGAGGTGACGGCGAAGGCGGCGGGATCGAACAGATCGCGTCGGCCGACTCTGGTGCCGGCCGCCCCGATTCCGGCTGCGACGTAACCTCGGTCCCCGACGGCCAGGAGTAACCTTCCGACAGTCCTCAAACGTCGTACGGCAGCGAAGGGATGTTCCGGAACCTCGTCCGTTCCGGGTCGTGCCGTCGGGTGTGGAGTCGAAAGGGAGGCGAGCAAGGATACACGGTCCTGAAAGCTAAATTTCAGCAGATGCTGCATCACATGGTCGGCCCAGCGTCGCGCATGGATAAGGGCCTGAGCGTTCCGGTACGCCGTCGGATGATCGACCTCGTCGATCCAGTAACTGCTGCAGGTGAGGGCTATATCGGCTAGCCGGATCCAGAGTCCGGGCTGGTTGAAATATCGCGATGCGATGTCCACTAGGCGCGTTTTGACGTCGAGAGCGGATGTGGGCGCGGGAGCGAGTTGTCGCGTGCGGCGTCGCCGTCCCGGAGCAACATCGGGGCCGCCAAGACTCGCGTACTGGCTGCCGGCGTTGCCGGCGAGCAGCTTGAGCAGTTCCGCGAGTCCATCCGTGGTCCGAAGCGCGCGGTGAAGGACCGGTGCGCCGAAGGGGATCACTGTCGCTTGTTCTTGTCGTGACGGCTTGCGGTATTCCACCATCAACGACAGCCGATCCGCGACATGCATATGCGTGAGCGCCTCACGCAGACGATCGGCACTGCTGGTGAGCATGGCGAGGTCGCGAAGGCGATGCGACGGGGGAGGGAATGCGCGAACAGGTTGGCGCACTCGGATTGGCGTCCGTTGCTGCAACGTGTCGAGCGTAGAAAGCGGCCGGTCATCGAATGGGTTGAACGCTAACGCAGGCTTGCGTAACATCGTTTCGTCAACAATCGCATCGATCAGGCCGTAATCGATGAAATTTGCGGGAGCGGTGGCTGCATCGGTGGTCGACTCACCGTCGGCATGATTGTCGCGAGATAGGGAGAGCCCCGCGTCGTCTTGATTGATCATGCGCTGCCTTTCAGTCGGGATTTGTTCCGCGGAAACTAA
>NZ_JBMFGY010000280.1:0-2635 GCF_049977125.1 Acidiphilium sp.
TCAAACCCAGACGCCTGAAATAATGACGCGCTTATCAAAGCTCAGACCCTAAGGGTCATTGATCTACATCAAGGGCTCAGAGGTATCCGAAGGATCTGCATGATCGTAGCTGTATGACCGAGGCGGTGCACGCGACGCCTGACGATCGACTCAGGCAACAGCGATACGTGGAGGCTGGCGCACCGATTGATCCTCCCAATCGTTTCCAGGCTCTCGATCAGGGCGCGGATCATGCGTTCAGGGCTCAGGATATCTACGGCTACGACATATCGTGCGACCAGAATGCGACCGTCCGCAGGATCGTTCGCACCATTGAAACATGCGAGACCGCCAGGATGATGCCGACCGCTCCACCTGACGGTCAGAATGCCGCGCGTCGCGATTTTTGCCGCCAAGGCATGCACCGCGAAACGACGCCAGGCGGTCAGATCCACCATGGGCATGGTAAGTCGCATGATCGGAAAGCTCGGGTCGATCTCGGCCGCTACGAGGCGGCCGACGACAAGATCGGCATCGCAATGCCCATGTCGTACGATTGAAGCGGGGCGCTCAGCCGGCATCACGATAATGTGCGACCTGATTCAACTTTATACGATCGCTTCTACTCATCGGGTCATCCGTAAGTTCATCGCCTTTCGCATAGCATCGTATTTGCGTGTTGCAACTGATATTTATCAATGGGATCGCATCTGGAGAGTGGATAATTATATGTTTTATTATTGAAATTATCATACTTTAAACTGTAATAATTTCCAATTTAAAAATTTTATTCGGTCTGAATGGCTGCCCTACCAGACATGTACATAATTACCACATCTCGCAATTACCATTCGATATGTTTACATCTTCAAAGCTTTAACGCGAAGGTGGTGAAATTCCGACGTTCGCAGCGGCGCCCGTCCCCGACAAGGCATCAGGAGAGCTCAATTGAAATTCGAAGCACAGGACTTAATTACCAGCGTTCTTTTTGTGATCGTTGCCTTCATCATTCTCAGCGTGCTGATCCGCGCGACAGTTAAGATCCTCCGGGAGTACGAGCGCGGCGTTGTGTTCACGCTGGGCCGGTTCCAGAAGGTGAAGGGGCCCGGCTTTATCGTGCTGATCCCATTCGTGCAGGAGATGGTCAGGGTCGATCTGCGCATTCAGGTGATCGAAATCCCGGCACAGGACGTGATCTCGCGTGATAACGTATCGATGAAGGTCGATGCTGTACTATATTTCAACGTGATCGATCCCGAACACGCGATCATCAAGGTCCAGCAGTATATGCCAGCGACAGTGATGCTGGCGCAGACCACGCTGCGCGCCGTGCTCGGCCAGCATCCACTCGACGAGATGCTTTCTGAGCGCAAAAAGCTAAGTCAGGATCTGCAAGGCATTCTGGAAGGTCAGACCGAGGTTTGGGGCATCAAGATCAGCAACGTCGAGATCCGTACGGTTGAACTGACCGAAAACATGATCCGCGCCATCGCCAAGCAGGCGGAGGCGGAAAGGGATCGCCGTGCCAAGATCATTCACGCCGAGGCCGAGTTCCAGGCGGCGCAGACGCTCGCCGATGCCGCGACGATCCTGTCCAGCGTGCCCGCAGCCATGCAGTTGCGGTATCTGCAGACCCTCACCGAAATCGGTGCCGAACAGAACTCGACGGTTATCTTCCCGATGCCGCTCGATATCATCAAGCCGTTGCTCGCGCTGCTCGATTCCAAGGCTGCCGCCGTGCCGCCGGCGCTGGCGCCGACTGCTGTTCATGCCGCTACATGATCTCGCAACTATTGATGTTGCCGACGCCCACCCGCCTGGGCCAGCGATCGAGCGAACGACATCGACGCATTGCGGCACCTGTGCTGCACGCTATATCGGACTTTGCGACGCGCTGAGCGCGGTCGATCTGCAGGAGCTTGCCGATGCCGCATGCTGGTGCAGCCTGCCCAAGGGGCGCATCCTGATGGCGGAGGGCGACCGGATTCTGTATTTCTTCAACATTAGTGCCGGTCACGCGAAACTCTACAAGGACATGCAGGACGGCCGACGCCAAGTGATAGGCTTCGTGTCGGCCGGATCCTTTCTTGGCCTTGGCACGCAGGACCACTATGGTTTCACCACGGAGGCGTTGGACGAGGTGCAGTTTTGCCGGTTCGAACGACGCAAACTGCGCAATCTGTTCACGCGGTTTCCAGCCCTTGAACTGCACCTCCTGGCCGCAACCTGCAACGAACTGGTCGTGGCCCAGGCACAGATGCTACTGCTTGGTCGCAAAACCGCGATCGAGCGGCTGGCCACATTTCTGCTCGGCTGGGTGGACCCGTCTGCGGGGGGCGGCGATCCGGACAGCATTGTTCTGCCGATGGGCCGCAGCGATACTGCCGACTACCTCGGGCTGACGAACGAGACCGTCTCGCGTAGTCTGACGTTGCTCCGAAAGCGGCACCTGATCGCACTCAATGGTGATCAAAATATCACCATTGTCGATCCGGTGGCACTGCGTGCGGTTGGCGATGGTGTGGCAAAATAGCCGTCGGTTGATCCCGAACATAACGTCAAGCGGGCAGCCGGGTCGTTTGTTCACGAGTCAATTTCGGACCTGCTTACCCATCTTGATCCGCCGATTCCCCTGCGGTACGAAACAGGAACATAT
>NZ_JBMFGY010000281.1:0-2630 GCF_049977125.1 Acidiphilium sp.
AAGGCAAGCAAGGCGTTCTTTTTTGCAAAAAAGAACCAAAAAACTCTTTTTAATCCGGTTCGTACCGTTGGAACGCCCGGAAACCAGAGAAAAATTTCTTTGATTCTGGTCCGTACTGGTGAAACCCCCGGAACCCACACCTGGTAGGGTGGGGTGCCCTTCCGCACCCCACCATCCTTCCGCGCCACCCCCCCAATCCCCCAACCATGCCCCCGCCCGCAAAACCACCGGGAACCCAAGGAACAAAAGTTTTTTGCTCCTTTTTTTCAAAAAAGGAGCCTTCCCTTAACCTTCTGTGCTTTCTCACCCCCCACCCCCCCTGTCGTATACAATCGGGATGGCATGGACCCCTCCCATTTACCCCACCGATCTGAGTGAGATGTTCGCCATGGTCAACGCCACATTCGGCGGATGGGTGGGGGCCGAACGGTCAGGAGAAGCCAACGACCTGGTGCGGGACGTAAGGTGCTTCGAGGCGGGCGATCTCGTCCACGGTGAGTTTTACCTTCACTGCCGCGACAGCGTCGTTCAGATGTTCAATCTTGGTCGCGCCGATGATGGGTGAGGTGACGCCCGGTTTGGCCAGAACCCAGGCCAGCGCGATCTGCGCGCGGGGCAGGCCGCGCTCGGATGCCACCGCCGCCACCGCCTCGACCACCTTGCGATCGGCGGCTTCGGTGTGGGCGTAGAGGGTCTTGCCGAATTCATCAGTTTCAGAGCGCGCGCTGGTGGCATCCCAATCACGGGTCAAGCGGCCGCGGGCCAGCGGGCTCCACGGAATCACGCCGATGCCTTCTGCCCGGCACAGTGGCAGCATCTCGCGCTCCTCCTCGCGGTAGAGCAGATTAACGTAATTCTGCATGCTGACGAAACGTGTCCAGTTATGGCGCTCGGCGATGGCGAGAGCCTGGGCGAATTGCCATGCGTACATCGAGGAGGCGCCGATGTAGCGGGCTTTGCCGGCCTTGACGACATCATGCAGGGCTTCGAGGGTTTCCTCGATCGGGGTGCGGTAATCCCAGCGGTGGATCTGGTAGAGATCGACGTGGTCGGTGCCGAGGCGGCGGAGGCTGTTGTCGATTTCGGCCATGATCGCGCGGCGGGACAGGCCAGCGCCGTTGGGGCCCTTGTGCATCCGGCCGTGCACCTTGGTGGCGATCACCACCTCATGGCGGCTGGCGAAATCCTTGAGCGCGCGGCCAACGATTTCCTCGCTGGTGCCATCGGAATAGACATTGGCGGTGTCGAAGAAGTTGATCCCGGCTTCGAGAGCGGCCTTGATGAACGGGCGGCTCGCGGCCTCGTCGAGCGTCCAGGCATGGGGGCCACGGTCAGGGACGCCGTAGCTCATGCAGCCGAGGCAGATTCGGGAAACATCGAGGCCGGTGTGGCCCAGTTTGACATAGTCCATCGGTGAGCGATCCTTATCTCAATGATCCGGCGGATATGATGCCGGCGGCGGGATGATTCACCCCCTTCCATGCGATCCGGTCGATAACGCAAGACGGCATGGTCAGCGCGACGCGTGCCGTGGAGGCCGGTCGCGATTGCGGCAAAAATCCGACTCATCATCCGTCGTTGATCCTTACGACTTTCGCCAATCCGCCTATCTGAGAATAAGAGTTTATGTGAATTACGGGATTTGCCCTCGTTAAGTGGGGCGCACCGATCGGGGTTTCGTCAAAAGGAGAGTTTGGTCGTGAACAGGCATTGGTTCCGGATGTTGATCATCACGCTAGCCGCCATGATCGCGGTTCCCACCCTCGCGGCCGCGCCGCCGGTTACAATGTTAAAACCTGGCACCCAAGCGCCCGATTTCACGTTGCCGGCGACGCTCGTGGGCCATGATTATACCTTCTCGCTTAAAAAGGCGCTCGCCAAAGGACCCGTCGTGCTGTATTTTTTTCCCGCGGCCTACACGAGCGGTTGCGACCTCGAAGCGCATACGTTCTCGACGCACGCGCCGCAGTTCACCAAAGCCGGCGCCACCATCCTGGGCGTGTCAGAGAACTCCATCTCGATGCTCAACAAATTCGAAGTTGACCCCAATTTCTGCGCCGGTCGGTTCCCGATCGCGTCCGACCCGAGCGGCTCAATCGGCGCCCTTTACGGCGTCAAGCTGTATCCGCCGATGAACGGGGCCATGACGATTCACGGCCAGACCATTACCCATGGATTTTTCGCGCGCACCACCTTCGTGATCAATGCCAAGGGTAAAATCGTGGCGTCAATGTCCAGTGCTCAAAATCATATCTCGCCCGTGCAGCACGTCACAGGGTCTCTCACGATCGTGCAGGCGTTGCAGTCTCACAAAGCACAATGAACGCTGGTTTCTCCAGTATGATCAGACGCATTCGGTGAGCGCCCTCGCCCATACGCCGGTCCCATCGGGGGCGACGAACGGCGATGTGCCGATATTTCACCCAAATATCTGAACCGAGCGGACGCTCGCGGGATCGCACCATGCCGGCGGGTCGCGCGCATCCGTATGCCGATGTCAGGCTTGCGAGCTGACCACGCCACAAACTGAAAGCAAAAACGGCCCCGAAGGACCGCTCTAATCCCCTGATTTAAGAGTTCAATCTGGAGCGGGCGAAGGGATTCGAACCCTCGACCCCAACCTTGGCAAG
>NZ_JBMFGY010000282.1:0-2630 GCF_049977125.1 Acidiphilium sp.
CGGGTTGGGGGCCTGAGAGGGCCTGGCCCGAGCAGGCCCCCAGCCCGGGGCGGGTTCCTTTTGGGGATCTGTCTGACTGACCGTGATCGGCCGGATAAGGTTTGGCTCCATCGTGGGAGCCACAGCTTTGACCGGTCGCCTGATCACCGTTCAGCAGAAGAGAATGTTCATGAGATTACGTATCGAGGGGAATACCCCGCAGCGAGCCGCGGCCAAGAGCGGGTTCAGCACCGCGACCGCCTACCGGATCGAGCACGGCCATCTGCCCGCTGCGGCGCAAGCGCCCCGGCAACGCCGTCGCCCCGATCCGCTGGAGGCGGTGTGGGAGACCGAGGTTGTACCGATGCTTTTCGCCGGCCCCGGCCTGCGCGCTATCGCCGTGTTGGAAGAGCTGGCGCGGCGGCATCCGGAACTCGACCCCGGTATCCGGCGTACCCTGGAGCGGCGGATCAAACTCTGGCGTGGTCTGCACGGTCCGGCGCAGGATGTCATGTTCGGCCAGATCCATCCGCCGGGCGAACTGGGCTTGTCGGATTTCACCGACCTGGCCAAGCTCGGCGTCATGATCGCCGGCGCAACGCTGGATCATATTCTCTACCATTTCCGGATGGCGCACTCCGGCTTTGAGCATGGTCATGTGATCCTTGGCGGCGAGAGCTATTCGGCCCTCGCCGAGGGGTTGCAGAATGCCCTGTTCGCCTTGGGCGGCGTGCCGTTGAAACACCGCACCGACAGTCTTTCGGCTGCGTTCCGCAATCTCGACCGTGACGCGATTGATGATCTGACCGCGCGCTACGCCGCCCTCTGCGCGCATTTCGACATGGAGCCCACTCGCAACAATACCGGCGTCGCGCATGAGAACGGCACGATCGAAAGCGCCCACGGTCATGCCAAGAAAACCATCGAAGATGCCTTGCTGCTTCGCGGCAGCCGTGCCTTCGAGGATCTGGCCGCCTATCGCCGGTTCATCGACGAGATCTTCGCCCGTCATAATGCGAGGCGCGGCAAGGCCATCGCCATCGAGCGCGCCACCCTGAGGCCGCTGCCTGCCGATCGCACGATCGATTACGAGGAGACCCTGGTGCGGGTCACTTCCTCCAGCGGCTTCGTCCTGCGCAAGGTCTTCTACTCGGTGCCCGCCCGAATGATCGGGCAACGCCTGCGCATAAGGCTCTACGATGATCGGCTCGAATGCTTCCTCGGTGCCAGTCACGTGCTCACCCTCGCCCGCGGTCGCGCCGATCACGCCACCGGCAAGCACGGTCACGTCATCGACTATCGCCACGTGATCCATTCCCTGCGCCGCAAACCAGGGGCCTTACGCAACCTGGTCTACCGCGACCAGTTGTTCCCGCGCCCGGCCTATGCCCGCGCTTTCGATGCACTGACCGCGCAGCGGTCCGATAGGTCCGCCTGCAAAATCACCGTCGAATTGCTCGCCCTCGCGCATGACTACGCCTGCGAGGCCGAACTCGCCCAGGCGCTCGAGGCCGAACTCGAGGCCGGCCGCTTGCCCTGCCTCGACACCTTGCGCGAACGCTTCCGCCCCGCCACGGCCAGCGTACCGGTGGTCATGATCGAAGCGGTATCGCTCGGTCTTTACAACGAGATTGGCGCGATCCGCGGTGGAGACGTCGCATGACCGCAAGCCCCGCCGCCGATACCCCTTCCGCTCCTCCAGCGATCCCGCGGATCACCGAAACCTCCAGCCACGCCGCCCGGCTCGCCTTCCTCCTCGGCGAACTCCGCCTGCCGACAATCAAACATCTCTGGCCCGATCTCGCCGCGCAATCGGACAAGGAAGGATGGCCCGCCGCGCGTTTTCTCGCCGCTCTCGTCGAGCATGAACTCGCCGATCGCGAACGCCGACGTATCGAGCGCCATTTGCTCGAAGCACGCTTGCCGATCGGCAAAACCCTCGATAATTTTGACTTCAACGCCGTACCGGTGATCAGCAAGGCCCACATCACCGCGCTCACTTCCGGCAATGCCTGGCTCGAGGCCGGCGCCAATTTATTGTTGTTCGGCCCAGCCGGCGTGGGCAAAAGTCATCTCAGTGCAGCGATCGGTCTCGCTCTCGTCGAGGCAGGCTTCCGGGTGTTGTTCACCAGAACCACCGATCTGGTCCAGCGCCTGCAAATCGCGCGGCGCGAACTCACCCTCGAAGCCGCCATCTCGAAACTCGATCGCTATCACCTGCTCATCCTCGATGATATTTCCTATGTCACCAAGGATCAGGCCGAGACCTCGGTTCTGTTCGAACTCATCAGCCGCCGATACGAATACCGATCGCTCCTGATCACCGCGAATCAGGCTTTCGGTGAATGGAACAAGATTTTTCCCGATCAGGCCATGACCTTGGCCGCCGTGGACCGCCTCGTTCACCACGCCACCATTCTCGAAATGAACGTCGAAAGCTTCCGACGCCGCGCCGCAATCGAGCACAAACGAACCCCAGGTCGACCCGCATCCCGCCAAACACCCAAAATATCTTCCTGATTGACGCGAAGCGACAATCAAACCAAAACCACCCCTTGCAAGCAAACCAAAACGCGATATTCTGCCTAAATCGCGGTCAGGTTTTCTCATCCTGATTGACGGTTTTTCTCATCCAGATTGTCGCGCCACAC
>NZ_JBMFGY010000283.1:0-2628 GCF_049977125.1 Acidiphilium sp.
CGCGCGACAATCAACATGAGAATGCGCGACAATCAGGATGAGAATCCTGGGCGGGGTTCTGTGAGGGCGTAGCCCGAGCAGGACCCCGCCCAGGAACGGGTTTCTTTCGAGACTTGTCTGACTGGCCGTGATCGGCCGGGTAGGGTCTGGCTCCATCGCAGGAGCCACGACTTTGACCGGTTGCCCGATCACCGTTCAGCAGAAGAGATTGTTCATGACATTACGCATCGAGGGGGCTACCCCGCAGCAAGCCGCGGCCAAGAGCGGGTTCAGCACCGCGACCGGCTATCGGCTCGAACAAGAGTTATACCTGCCCGCTATCGAGAGGCCCCTCCGGCAACGCCGGCGCCCTGATCCGCTCGAAGCGGTCTGGGATGCCGAGGTCGTACCGATGCTCACCGCGGCACCGGGCCTACGCGCCGTCGCGGTGCTGGAGGAGCTGGCCCGGCGGCATCCGGAACTTCATCCTGGGGTCCGGCGTACGCTGGAGCGGCGGATCAAACTCTGGCGCGGCCTGCACGGGCCGGATCAGGAGGTCATGTTCCGCCAGACCCATCCGCCCGGCGAACAGGGGCTGTCGGATTTCACCGACCTCGCCGATCTCGGCGTCATCGTCGCCGGTAGCGTGCTGGATCATATCCTGTACCATTTCCGGCTGGCCAATTCAGGCTTCGAGCATGGCCACGTAATCCTCGGCGGGGAGAGCTATTCCGCTCTTGCTGTGGGTTTGCAGAACGCGCTGTTCGCCCTCGGTGGCGTGCCTTTGCAGCACCGCACCGACAGTCTTTCGGCTGCTTTCCGCAATCTCGACCGCGACGCGATCGAGGATTTGACCACGCGCTATGCCACCCTTTGCGCGCATTTCAACATGACGCCGACCCGCAACAACACTGGCGTAGCCCATGAGAACGGCACGATCGAAAGCTCCCATGGTCACACCAAGAAAACCATCGCGGACGCCCTGCTGCTCCGCGGCAGCCGTATCTTCGAAGACCTGACCGCCTACCGCCGGTTCATCGACGAGCACTTCGCCCGCCACAATGCCAGGCGGAGCAAAGCGATCACCATCGAGCGCGCTACCCTCAGGCCGCTGCCCGACGATCGCACGATCGATTACGAGGAGACCCTGGTGCGGGTCACCTCCTCCAGCGGCTTCGTGCTGCGCAAGGTCTTCTACACGGTGCCCGCCCGGATGATCGGGCAACGCTTGCGCGTGCGGCTCTACGATGATCGGCTCGATTGTTTTCTCGGCGGTAGTCGCGTGCTCACCCTGATCCGCGGCCGCGCGGACCATGCCAGCGGCAAGCATGGCCACGTCATCGACTACCATCACGTGATCCATGCCCTGCGCCGCAAGCCGGGCGCCTTGCGCAACTTGTCCTATCGCGACCAGTTGTTCCCGCGCCCAGCCTACGCCCGCGCCTATGAGGCGTTGACTGAGCGCCGATCCGACAAGGCCGCTTGCAAGATTACCGTCGAATTGCTCGGCCTCGCCCATGATTGCGCGTGCGAAGCCGAACTCGCCCGTGTGCTGGAGACCGAACTCGACGCCGGTCGCCTCCCCAGCATCGATCTCCTGCGTGAACGCTTCAGCCCCGCCAGCGCCAGCATGCCAATGGTCGTGATCGAGGCAGTGTCGCTCGGCTTGTACGACGAGCTTGGTACGATCAGCCGCGGAGACGCCGCATGAGGCCCAATTCCGCGACCGATGCCGCACGGCTCGCCTTCTTGCTCGGTGAACTGCGCCTGCCGACCATCAAACAGCTCTGGCCCGATATTGCCGCGCAATCGGACAAGGAAGGCTGGCCGGCAGCGCGCTGCCTCGCCGCCCTGGCCGAGCATGAACTCGCCGATCGTGAACGGCGACGCACCGAACGCCATTTGCTCGATGCCCGCCTGCCAATCGGAAAATCTCTCGATAATTTCGACTTCAATGCCGTGCCGGTCATCAGCAAGGCCCACATCACCGCCCTCGCAACCGGCAATGCCTGGATCGAGACCGGAAACAACTGTCTCGTATTCGGTCCGCCGGGCGTGGGCAAAAGCCATCTGGCAGCAGCCATCGGCCGCGCCCTCATTGAAGCCGGGTTCCGTGTCCTGTTCACCCGCACAACCGATCTCGTTCAACGCCTGCAAATCGCGCGGCAGGAACTCACCCTCGAAGCGGCGATCACCAAACTTGATCGCTACCACCTGCTCATCCTCGACGACATATCCTACGTCACCAAGGATCAGGCTGAAACCTCGGTCCTGTTCGAGCTGATCAGCCGTCGATATGAACACCGCTCGATCCTCATCACCGCCAATCAGGCATTCGGTGAGTGGAACAAAATTTTCCCGGATCAGGCTATGACTTTAGCCGCTGTCGACCGCCTCGTTCACCACGCCACAATTCTGGAAATGAACGTCGAAAGCTACCGGCGCCGCGCCGCAATCGAGCGAAAACGAGCCCCAGGACGACCCGCAACCCGGCAAACCCCCAAAACATCTTCCTGATTGTCGCGCCGCGTCAATCAGATCAAAATTGCCCCTTGCAACCAAACCACGACAGGCTACCCTGCGTCACATCACGGTCGGATTTTTCTCATCCTGATTGACGGCCGTTCTCATCCAGATTGTCGCGCTACA
>NZ_JBMFGY010000284.1:0-2620 GCF_049977125.1 Acidiphilium sp.
CTCAACAAAAAGCACCATCCTGATACGATTTCCCGATCAGATGCGCATGCCGGTGCCGATTCATCCTCCTTGGGCTATAACCCAGGTATGAATACCGCCACGCCACCAACAGACACCGCCCGTCATACGCAAATCGTTGCCGACGGTCGGCGGATGATCGATCCTCGTGGCCAAAACAATGCGCGCCCAAGCTGCAAGAGCTTTGATCACGATGGATTTCAAGCGGCTGGCCACCAGAGGAATGAGTGACCCGGTGATCAAAGCCTATCTCGCAGGACCCGACGTTTTTTTGCCGAACGCGGTCGAGCATGCCCAACGCAAGATCGAGATCTGCACGAAATACGGCATCACCGGTCTCGCGCCCCTCAACCAGGATGCCGAACCCACATCTGGCCTGAGCGCTGATATCAAGTGGACCGATATTTTCCACAAAGACATCGAGATGATGGAGGCCAGCGATATCATCATCGCCAATCTGACGCCGTTTCGGGGGGCTTCCGCCGACGCTGGCACACTCGTCGAAATCGGCTGGTTTCTCGGGCGAGGTAAACCGATCTTCGGATACTCGAACTCCGCGCGCTTGTTCGATCGGCGCAGTAAGGACCAGACCAGCGTCATACCCGACCCAATGCGTGGCATAGCTGTCGAAGGGTTTGATCTTCCCGATAATTTGATGATTGCCGGTGCCGTGCTCGAAGGCGGAGGAGCTCTGATCACTCTTCCTGAGTTAGGCCAGGATGAACCATTTGACGCGCTCAGCGTGTTTGAAAGATGTGTCAGTCTTGCAGCCGATAAACTGGTTTCCCGAAAAGACAGCGCCTCTTAACTCCGGCAACAATTTACTATAAAAATCAATCAGCCATGTTTACAGACGAAACACCCCTGAAACTGGCGGCCGCTGCGGGAAAATAGATTTCACTTTATTCGTAGCCTTCAATAATCCACCGAAATGGTGTCGCCATACAGATTTTATGAATTAGTGGGAATTTCACTAAGATTCCAGCATTCTAGGCATAACAGATATTAGGGTAGAATGAGAGATCGGCGGCTCTCACACTTGATTTTTTTATGAATACAATTATCCTATCAATTTCTTATTCATATTTTTAGAAAGACTACTCATGGTTGATATGACCGAAAACCAACTGCTGCTGCAACTGACAACTCAAATTGTCGTCGCCCATGTCTCGCATAACTCTGTGCCCGCCGACATGCTGCCAACCCTCATACATGACGTATATCAGAGCCTAGGCAGTGTTGAAACGCAAGAAACCAAAGCTGAAGTGTCGCCAGAACCCGCGGTCAATCCCAAAAAATCAGTCTTCAACGACTATATCATCTGTCTTGAAGATGGTAAAAAACTGAAAATGCTTCGACGCCACCTCAAATCATCTTTTAACATGACGCCAGAACAGTATCGCGAGCGTTGGCAACTCCCAGCTGAATATCCGATGGTCGCACCAGCCTATGCCGCCACGCGATCGGCTCTCGCCAAGAAAATCGGCCTCGGTACCAAACCAGTCTCTGAAGCTCCTCCCTCACCAGCAGCCGCGGCCCTGCGAAAGAAGAAAGCCACCTGACACTTGAGTGACTTGGTATCAAAGCACGGCGACGGAGAGTTGATGCTCGGCCGGTCTAATCATGACCGGTCGGCTTGCCATTTCGGCCCCAGAGAGGGCGCCTGACGTGAGTACGAACGAGGGCGCACACAGATGGTACGTAATGTGGCGCGGCGGAGACTACCTATTCGATAATCTGGACCAAACAATTCTCGAATATCGGATCCGTCAACGCCGGTTTCTGATCATGGCCGGGGGCCATCGCTCTGCCCCGCGATTCTCCGCTGCGCGGGATGAATCGTTCAGGTAATCCATTCACCGTCTCGTCGCCTTCCCAAGGGAGCCAGCCGGTAGGTGCTCATTGTTTTCTATAATACTTGGTGTTATAGATGTACCTGCTGCGACCTGGGCTAAGGGCAAGCGGGGCGATGCGAGTATTCAAAAACAAGGCGTTCGTGAGGTTTGCCCGAAAAGCCCGGATTACGGATATGGTTCTTTGCGCGGCGATTTCCGACGTTTCCCGGGGCCTGGTCGATGCCGACCTGGGCGGTGGTGTTGTCAAACAGCGGATCGCCCGGCAAGGCGGCGGCAAATCGGGAGGCTTTCGTACGATCATCCTGTTCCGCGTGCGAGAGAAGGCGTTTTTTGTTCACGGCTTTGCCAAGAACGAACAGGACAACATTCGGGATGACGAACTCGCCGCGTTCAAAATGCTCGCGGTCGAAATGATGAACTACGACGATGATGCCCTGGCAAGGGCGATAGCAAACGGCACCCTAATGGAGGTGATGTGCAATGACGAAGCAGTATCGTAGCCCGGTGATGGCCTCGATCCACGAAACAGCCGAGGGGCTGCACGCGGCAGGTCTCATGGATAAGCAGACGATGCGGAAGTTTGATGAAGCGTGCCTGACGCCGGTGCGCCCACTCGCCCCCGAGGAAATCCGGAACTTGCGGGAACGTGAGGGGGCGAGCCAAGCCGTATTCGCGCGCTACCTCAATGTCACCACCGGTCTCATCAGTCAGTGGGAACGGGGCGAGAAGCATCCGCAAGGCGCATC
>NZ_JBMFGY010000285.1:0-2604 GCF_049977125.1 Acidiphilium sp.
AGCAAATAGCTTCTACAATTATAGATCGCAGAAGATATCTTATGGAAACTGGTTACGATATTCTCTTATTTTTACTTATGATTTCAATTGTCTCCCAAAATCATTCTCACGACTGACTGACGCTCTGTGGAGCCCCAATTTCTCTTAGAACGACGATTTTTCGTTTCTCGATATCCATGTACCTGAGTTCGATCGGCTCAAGTTGACCGATGATCGCGAAATGCTCCGCCGCGCGAACTTTCCTCACTTCATCCAGAACACCACGCCCACCCAGCCCAACCGCTGGAACAAAGCCGTAGCACTCACCGTAGGCGAGTTTGCCGCATTTTTTCAGCGCTCGCGAGAAAAGTGGTTTGGCAGCATCAGTGTGTTCGATATAATCGTATGCGCCAGCGTCAACTCCTGAAAGTACAAGTGGCAATTCGCGATCGGCATCCAGCATGGGATGCTTGGCTTCAAGATGATCAGTATAAGCTTCTTTATTAACCAAATCGATTTTAAGAAAATAGTTTTTGTTATGCCAAACCAGCAACTGGCCGAATGCGGTATAACCAATTAAGACAGACATCTTAGGGGGAAAATCTTGGTCTCCCTCCAGCAACATATTAACCAGACTCTGATACTTATCCGGACGTGTAAGCTGGAAACGCCCATCCAGCCAAAGACCCGTACCGTACGCCTCCCAAAAATCAAGTATCGATTGTGGCACCTTGCCCAAATAGGCGTTCCGAACTTCTTCTGGGACATGTTCACCACTTTGCGGTGGACCGAACTTCTTGATGCAGTATTAAAAATTCTCGTTAATTTTCGTCATGACGTCGGTTCCTCTTCGCATGGTTCCAATTTTACATCCATGTGTTTATCCCCGCGCTCCAAGGCATCCTTAACTGCCTTTTTGAGCGCCTTGATACGAGACTTCCACTGTGCACCGATCGATCGGTTAATTGATCGATTCGCTAAAGTTAAAGGATCTCCTTTTGCACCACCAGCGATTGCATCGAGCGCATGTGTGGCATCAAGCCCCGCCATTTCTTGTGCGGTTTGTATTGCAGCTTGTTTTTCTGCCTCTTCTGGAGAAAGCCCTTGTAGTTGGTATTTTCTTTTAAAATAATCTTGAGTATTAGTCTGAAAATTCTCTCGTGCTGTCGCTCTGGCATCGGAATCCCCCTTCGGTCTGTAGCTACCAGTCGCTTTCTTGCGGGCTTTGGCATCATCAAGCGCCTTGGTGCATGAATATACCTGTGGTTGATTTTGTTGTGATCGACTCGCGGTCGGATAGCTTGATGACGGTATTTCAATAATGAAGTAGGAGGGGGGTCCGTCCCGAGTGCCATCAGGAAGCCGCATGCCAAACAAGCTCAACGATGATCGCCGCCACAAGTTCAAGAAGATGAGATACCGCGTGACAAACTGGCCGCAATACGATGCGGCGTTAGTTCGTCGGGGCGATTTGACGGTGTGGTTGACCGAGGAAGCCGTGACAGCCTGGCACTCGCCGAGGCGAACTGGTCGCGGTGGTCAGCGTATCTATTCTGATCTGGCAATCGAAACCGGCCTGGCTCTTCGCGTGGTTTTGCGTTTGGCGTTACGCCAGACCGAAGGCGCATTACGCTCCATTGCCGGCCTGCTTGGGGCGGTCATCAAGGTTCCTGACCACACAACCTTCAGCCGCAGGAGTGCGCATTTGACCATTCTGCCGCAGACGGTGAAGCGGGATGAACCAATCCATCTTCTGATCGACAGCACGGGCCTCAAAATCTACGGCGAGGGTGAATGGCTGGATCAGAAGCATGGGGTTCGGGCGCGTCGGCGCTGGCGGGAATTGCACATCGCGGTCGATGCCGATACCCACGAGGTCCGCGCCTGTGAATTGACCCCCGACGATGTCGGCGACGTCACCGCCGTGCCGGACTTGCTTGATCAGGTCAAAGATCCGGTTGCTGCTGTGATCGCTGACGGCGCTTATGATGGACAGCCGGTCTACGATGATGTGGCAGCAAATCATCCGGGAGCCGCCATCATTATTCCGCCCCGTTCAACGGCGGTAGCCGGTCAAAATGAGAACCCCACCCAGCGCGACCGCCATCTCGAGGCTATCGCAAAGCACGGTCGGCGCGGTTGGCAGCAACAATCCGGCTATGGTCGACGGAGTCTCGTTGAAACCGCCATGTTCCGATACAAAACCATTATTGGCCGGCGACTTCACGCTCGGACTCGATCCAATCAACAGACCGAAGCCAAAATTGCCTGCAATGTCCTGAACCGGATGGCCAGCCTCGGCATGCCGGTGTCCGTGAGGGTCAAATAAACGCCGCTACAATGGGAATAGCTGAATCCTATTCCGACCCATGCAACAACGCCCATAGATGAAGCTTGATGCGCCAAGAACCGCAACGAAGATCTCGGCCCGGGTCACTTCTCCGGTTGCCCCATCGATGACGTCCATCGTCTGACCGGCGAAGTCGACGAATAGCCGCTCTCCGGCTGTGTGCACCTGGCGCAGCGTCGGCTTCAGCCGACCTACCCAGTCCCTGTAGAGATCACAGAACCACGAGTACCCGAACCCGTTCACCGATGTCGCACGATATTCCTCCCACACCAGCG
>NZ_JBMFGY010000286.1:0-2601 GCF_049977125.1 Acidiphilium sp.
TTCGCGTTTCACGAGGATGGTGAATCGAACCCGCCGTGACCGTGTCAAGCAAAATTTTCAGACCCCGATCCCGATCCGATTAGCCGGGGGGTGAGCAAATACTCTCAACAAACCGACCAACGCTATTTCTGCAACGGCCGCGAAGTGAAAAACTCAATATACGCTCCGAACCATTTATATCATACCGCACCGCTCCGGCTTTTAACGGCGCGGCACGCTGAGCTTGACAATAGGAGCGTGGGACCGAGTACGCTGGTTTTGTTCGGGCAACCTATGTAACGCTTTTGCGGCCACAAGTTTGACTGAGGGGCCGGCTTCGGACCGGCTAAGCTGGAACTGCCCGACGAGCGTTCCAAGCTCAGCGGCCTCCCCGGCAAGCGAATGGCTGGCTGCCGTAGCTTCTTCCACCATTGCTGCGTTTTGCTGCGTCAACTGGTCCATCTGATTGACCGCGGTGTTTACCTCGCCCAGCCCGATCGCCTGCTCCTGCGCGGAAGCGGCGATCTCTCTTACCAGCCTGTTAATTTGTTCTACCTGTTCGAGCGTCCGCCGGAGTGCCGCGCCGGTTTCTCCAACTAGCCTCACACCTGTTGTAACTTGGGCGCCTGAGGCGGAAATTAGAGTTTTAATCTCCTTTGCCGCATTGGCGGAGCGTTGCGCCAGTGCGCGGACCTCTGTTGCCACCACTGCGAAGCCGCGCCCTGCATCTCCAGCCCGCGCCGCTTCGACGCCTGCATTAAGCGCCAGCAGATTGGTCTGAAATGCAATCTCGTCGATTATGCCGATAATGTTGTCTATTTGCTTGGATGAACTTTCGATCCCGCTCATCGCAGCCACGGTCTCATTCACCACGTTACTGGAATGCTCAGCATCGGTCTTTGCCAGCGCCACAACTTCGTGGGTTTGTTTCGCGCCCTCAGCTGTCTTTCGAACGGACGCCGTTATTTCATCCAGCGCCGCGGCGGTCTGCTCCAAGCTCGCTGCCTGCTGCTCGGTCCGCCGTGAGAGATCATCCGACGCCTGAGCAATCTCCCCAGCCCCCGAAGTCACCCCGTCGGCATTCTCAGCGATAGATCTGATCGTCTCCTCGAGCGCCTCGACCGACGCGTTAAAATCCGCCTTCAGTGAGGCATATTGCTCAATAAACGGTTTGGTGATCCGGTAGTCGATCCGTTTCTCAGCCAGCGCCTTCAATCCAATACCCAGCTCAACGAGCGCTGCCTTGTGGTCGGTCATATTGGTCGCAATCATGACAACCTTGATGACTTTTTGGTTCAGATCGAAAATGGGGTTATAGGTTGCCATTAAATAAACTTCGCGGCCACCTTTACCAAACCGTTTGAATTCATCGGCCGCTACTTCACCTGAATTCAGCTTTCTCCAAAACTCTGTATAGGCCTGAGACTTCGCGTATTCTGAATCGACGAACATGCGGTGATGTTTGCCTCTGATCTCGTCCAAACCATAGCCCATGGCTGTCAGAAAATTTGCATTTGCAGTCCGGATTTCCCCGTCAGGGGTGAATTCAATGACGGCGCCCGCGCGCGATATCGCAGTCACGAGTCCCTGCGTTTCCATTGACTTTAGCTTCTCGCCTGTGATGACGGTCGCCTGCTTGAGAACCCTTACCACTCTCCCCGTTGCGGTCTTGATAGGGTTATAGGAGGCCTGAATCCAAACTTCGCGCCCACCCTTTCCAATCCTCTTATACTCAGCAGAATCATACTCACCACGGCTCAGCTTCGACCAAAACTCCCGATATGCGTCGGTCTCCGCGTAGGCAGGGTCGACAAACATGCGGTGATGCTTACCCTTTATCTCCTCCAGACCATATCCCAACGCCTGACAGAAATTCTCGTTTGCCCACAAAATCGTCCCGTCCGGGTTGAACTCGATCAACGCCAGGGAGCGGCTCAATGCCGCCATCTTTGCCAAAGCATCTGAACCAGCACGGAACCATTGAAACATCGCCCAATCTCCCCAATACATTCTCAATGATGACTATAAAGTCGCGGACGTTAAAATCGGCCTAATAAAACTCGGTGTCTTATTCATTTTGCTGCCATGGATGGGCTGTGCGTCATAGCCACCTTTTGGCCAGCCCATGATTGGAACTGACAAGCAACCACGATGTTTTGGTGAGGTCCATTGTGCGCATTTTGCCGCGTAATTGGTTATCCAGAGCCGTCCGTAACAATTAAAGACGCCAGGAAATCGATAGGTATTAATAATTATTTTACACAAAATTATATCCTGCGACACACGCAATGTAGAAGAAAATACATGACGACGCCTCAGCCTGACAAATCTGGCACGCGCCGGGTCACTCTGCCATCGTCCCGTTACAAGCCCATGGTGCAACCACTGCAATGATCAGGTCGCCGTCCGCCACCAACCTTACTGCCATCGCGCACCGTGAAACCGCGGTCGGTGCCAGGCTTGCGGGCCTCGGCATCTTCATCGCCGGCCTGGTCGCGCGCCTGTATGACCTGGGTACCAAACCGTTCTGGCTCGATGAGATTTTCACCGTCCAGCGCTCCTCGCTCGCGCTGCCAGGCGTGATCGCCAATTCCCTGCGCCATCATCACATCCCCAGCTTCT
>NZ_JBMFGY010000287.1:0-2597 GCF_049977125.1 Acidiphilium sp.
CCCCCAAACCCCAGTGGCGATGTGGCCGATCGGGAGGGGCCTGTTCATTTCGGGGCGGATGTGGGCTATGCAGATCGACCGGGCGAATCGGATGCCTGGCAGAAGGACGGGAAGGGTTGCATGAAGCTCAAGGCGGATCGCGCCACGCTGCTCAAGGCGTTGGCTCATGTTCAGAATGTGGTTGAGAAGCGCAACACCATTCCTATTTTGGCCAATGTATTGCTTTCGGTGCGGGAGGGCCGGCTGACGGTTGCGGCGACGGATCTTGAGATTGCCCTGATCGAGGATGTTCCGGTCGATGCGGCGCAGGATGGCGCGGTCACGGCGCCGGCGGCGACGTTGTATGAAATCGTCCGTCGCCAACCCGAACATGCCTCGATCGAGCTTGACCATCCGGGCGGCGATGCGCCGCTGGCGTTGCGGGCGGGCCGTTATGCGACGAAGCTGGTGGTATTGCCGACCGATGAGTTCCCCAAGCTCGATGCCGGCAAGCTCAGCCACAAATTCTCGATTCCGGCGCAGGCGTTGCGTGGCCTGATCGACCGCACCCGTTTCGCGATCTCGACCGAGGAGACAAGGTATTATCTCAACGGCATCTATCTCCATGCCGCGGTGTCGGACGGGGTGGATGTCCTGCGCGCCGTCGCGACCGACGGGCATCGCCTCGCACGGGTCGAGGAGCCGTTGCCCGAGGGGGCGGCCGGCATGCCGGGCGTGATCATCCCGCGCAAGACCGTCAATGAAATCCGCAAACTGCTCGAGGACGTCTCCGGCGAGGTCGCCATCGCCCTGTCGGAAACCCGCATCCAGTTCACGCTCGACACCATGCGCATGACCAGCAAGCTGATCGACGGCACCTATCCCGACTACAGCAAGGTCATCCCGATCGGCAACGATAAAATCCTGCGCGTCGACACCAGCGAGTTTTCCAACGCCGTCGCCCGCGTCTCCGCCATCACCGCCGAGCGCCACAAGCCGATCAAACTCTCCGTCGCGCGCGATCTGCTGGTTCTCTCCGCCACCAGCCCCGACCAGGGCACCGCCTCGGAGGAGCTTGACGGCGATCAGGTCGATTACAGCTCGACCCCGCTCGAAATCGGCTTCCAGGCCCGTTATCTGAACGACGTGACCGAACAGATCAAAGGCCATGTCGAGTTCTGCTTCGCCGACGGTGCCGCCCCCACCCTCGTCCGCGCCGCCGGCGACCAGAGCGCCATCTTCGTGCTGATGCCGATGCGGGTCTGACCCCTCACCCACGGCAAAGGGACAACCCGTCATTGCGCGCCGACGGCGAAGCCGTCCCTCTCGCCCTGGGCAAGGATGGTAAGGTTAGCCCGGCACGGTTAAGCAAGCGCTTCTTTTTTGAAAAAAAGAAGCAAAAAACTTTTTCCAATCTGGGTCCCCGGTGGTTTTACCGTCGCAGTCCCGGAAGAATGAAAGTTTTTTTGCTGCTTTTTTTACAAAAAAAGCAGTCTTCCCTTCTTCTCCCATGACCACGATCACCAGCCTCCGCCTGACCGATTTCCGCTCCTATGCCGCGCTCGACCTCCGGCTCGCCGCGCGCATCACGGCCCTTGAAGGTCCCAACGGCTCCGGCAAGACCAATCTGCTCGAGGCGATCTCCCTGCTCGCCCCCGGTCGCGGCCTGCGCGGCGCGAAATTCGCCGAGCTGTCCCGTCGCGCGCCCGATGCCGGCGGCGGCTGGGCGGTTGCCGCCCGCCTGACCACCGCGGGACGCGAATTCACCCTCGGCACCGGCATCGACACCCCGGGCGCCGATCGCCGCCGCATCATGCTCGATGGCGATCCCGTCACCGCGAGCGTCGCCGCCGCGCATTATGCCTGCGTCTGGCTGACCCCGCAGATGGACCGTCTATTCACCGAAGGCGCGTCCGCCCGCCGCCGCTTCCTCGACCGGCTGACCCTCGCCCTGGCCCCCGGCCACGCCCGCGAGGTCGCCGCCTACGAGGCCGCCGCGGCCAATCGCAACCGCCAGCTCGAACAAAACACCGCCGATCCGGCCTGGCTCACCATCATCGAAGACTCGATGGCCCGCCACGCCGCCGCCCTCACCGCCGCGCGCCTCGACCTGATCGCGCGCCTCAACCAAACCCTCGCCCGCGGCGATCTCGCACCGTTCCCGGCCGCGCAAATGGCGCTCGACTGCAAAATCGCCGCCCGCCTCGCCACCCAACCCGCCCTCGCCGTCGAAGACGGACTGCGTCATCACTATGCCACCACCCGCGCCGACCCCGCCGCCGTCATCTCGCCGCAACGCGCCGATCTCACCCTCACCGACGCCTCCGGCCTCACCGCATCCCTCGCCTCCACCGGCCAGCAACGCGCCATGCTGGTCGCCACCATCCTCGCCCACGCCGAACTGGTCACCACCCTGCGCGGCACCGCCCCCACCCTCCTGCTCGACGAACCCTTCGTCCATCTCGACGCCCCCCACCGCACCGCCCTCGGCGCCGCCCTGTCCCGCCTCGAAACCCAGATCATCTGCACCGCAACCGACCACGACCAACTCACCACCCTCGGCCCCGACGCCGAAATCCGGCAAGTGGCCGAGGGGCGTATTGGGTGAGGCAGGCAAG
>NZ_JBMFGY010000288.1:0-2582 GCF_049977125.1 Acidiphilium sp.
AGCTGAGCCAGATCCTCGATCGAATAGATATCATGATGCGGCGGCGGGCTGATCAGCATCACCCCCGGCGTCGCATGGCGCAATTTGGCGATCAGCCCGGTCACCTTGAACCCGGGCAACTGCCCGCCCTCACCCGGCTTCGCCCCCTGCGCCACCTTGATCTCGATCTCGCGGCAGTTGTTCAAATATTCCGCCGTGACCCCGAACCGCCCCGAAGCGATCTGCTTGATCGCGGAGGATGCATTGTCACCATTGGCGCGCGGCTTCGATCGCTCCGCATCCTCACCACCCTCGCCACTATCCGACCGCGCACCGATCCGGTTCATCGCGATCGACAGCGTCTCATGCGCCTCCGGCGACAACGCGCCGAGCGAAATCCCCGGTGCGATCAACCGCTTCCTGATCTCGGTGATGCTCTCGACCTCATCGACCGGAATCGCCGTCCGCCCCTCGCGCCGGAAATCGAGCAGATCGCGCAGCGCGACCGGCGCCTGGCCATGCACCGCATCGGTATATTTCTTGTAGAGCGTGTAACTATCGGTCGCGACCGCGGTTTGCAGCATATGGACCATACCGCCATCGAACGCATGGGTCTCGCCCTGACGCCGCAGCCGGTACACCCCGCCCACCGGCAAAGTCACCGCGTCGGAATCCCACGCCGTTGCGTGCAGTTCCAGCAGCTTATGCGCAATCCCCGGCAGACCGATCCCCGAAATCCGCGAGAGCATGCCCGGGAAAAACTCCGCCACCAGCGCGCGCGACAGCCCGATCGCCTCGAAATTATAGCCGCCGCGATAGGACGAAATCACCGAGATGCCGAGTTTCGACATCACCTTGAGCAACCCCTTGCTCACCGCCTTCTTGTAGCGCCCGACGCACTCCTTCAACGAAAGCGCGCCGAACAACCCGCGCCGGTGCCGGTCCGCAATGCTTTCCTGCGCGAGATAGGCGTTGATCGTGGTCGCCCCCACGCCGATCAGCACCGCGAAATAATGCACATCCATGCACTCGGCGGCCCGCACGTTCAGACTGGTGAAGGTGCGCAGCGACTGCCGGACCAGATGCGTATGCACCGCCCCGGTAGCAAGAATCATCGGGATCGGCGCATGTGCTTCATCGAAACTCTCATCGGTCAGAATCACATGCGTCCGCCCCGCGCGCACACCTTCCTCCGCCTCGCGCCGGATGCGTTCGATCGCGGCGCGCAGCCCCGCCTCGCCGGACGCGACCGGGAAGGTGCAATTCACCACGCAGGCATTCACCCCCATGGTGCGGCGCATCGCATCGAACTCGGCGGTCGACAGAACTGGGCTGTCGAGCTGCAACAGATCGCATTGCTCGGAATCCTCATCGAGCACATTGCCAAGGTTACCAAGCCGCGTTTTCAGCGACATCACCCGCCCTTCGCGCAGACTGTCGATCGCCGGATTGGTGACCTGCGAGAAATTCTGCCGGAAGTAATTGTGCAGCCCCCGATACCGCTCCGACAGCACCGCGATCGGCGTGTCATCCCCCATCGAGCCGATCGCCTCGCCGGCATCCTCGACCATCGGGTGCAGGATCAGCTCAAGCTCCTCGAGCGTGTAACCGACGCCGAGCTGCCGCCGCCGCAGCGCCTCGCCGGTGAACAAAACCGGCTCCGGCGCATCGGTCTTCACGATATGATCGATCACCGTGATCCGCCGGGTCCACGCGCCGAAATCCTGCCGCGCCGCCAGAATGTCCATCAATTCAGGGAAATGGAAGAACCGCCCGCTCACCAGATCAACCGCGATCGTCTCCCCCGGCCCAACATGGCCGCGTTCGATGATCTTTACCTCATCGAGTTTCACCATCCCGGTTTCCGACCCCACGATCAGCAGATCATCGCTGGTCTTGGTGAACCGCAACGGCCGTAAACCATTCCGGTCGAGCCCGGCGATCACGAATTGCCCATCCGTCGCGGTAATCGCCGCCGGCCCGTCCCACGGCTCCATCACCGCGTTGCAATACGAAATCAGATCGCGATGCGCCGTCTTCATCGTGGCATCGCCGCTCAACGCCGGTGGAATCATCAGCGTCTTCGCCATCGGCGCATCCCGCCCGCCATGGATCAGCAATTCGAACACCGCATCCAGCGTCGCGGTATCCGAACTGCCGGCCTGGATCACCGGCTTGATGTCGTCGAGATGGTTGTTGAGCACGGCGGCGGACAGGCGCGTCTCATGGCTTTTCATCCAATTGACGTTGCCGGCAAGCGTGTTGATCTCGCCGTTGTGCGCGAGCGTGCGGAACGGCTGCGCCAACCGCCAGGTCGGGAACGTATTGGTCGAATACCGCTGATGATAGATCGCAAACCGCGAAACGAACCGCTCATCGAGCAGATCAGGATAGAACTCCGTCAGGCTCTGTGCGAGAAACATCCCCTTGTAGATGATCGAGCGGCAGGACAGCGAGCAGATATAAAGCTCCGGAATTTGCGCCGCGATCGCGGCTTTTTCGATCCGGCGGCGAATGATGTACAGGTCGCGCTCGTAATCCGCCTCGCCCTTGCCGAGCGCGTTCCAGATCATGATCTGCTCGATCTCGGGGCGCGTGGCATT
>NZ_JBMFGY010000289.1:0-2572 GCF_049977125.1 Acidiphilium sp.
TTGAATGATGACCGTTCTTCGACCGGGGACGTGACCTATCGTTGGTTGGCATTCAATGCTCCGCCGCGAAAATCATCGCGTTGGTCGCAGCGTCCGAGAGCAGTGGCCGGTCCGGGTGCAGGATAAAGTGTATGATGTCGGCGGCCGGAATCCGGCGTTGATGATCGAGCAACATCAGATGATAGTCGGCTGGATAGTAGGCTAGACGAATGCCTGGACTGTCCGGTAGGTGCCGCCAGCATCGCGCCATCGCTGCCTTCGGGATCAGCTCATCGTGTCCACCATAAAGTATGAGGGCATGGGCCGGATCAAACGATCGGCAGGCGTGCTGGGCACGTCCCATCAAGCGCACAAGTCCGGCGACCGTCGAGATTCGTGTCGCATGGATTGTCAGCGGGTCTTCCGATAGCGCAATCAGGGCGGGGATATTGTCGCTAGCCAGAATATGAGCTTGTTGTCCGGTCAGACGCACCCACGGAGTGAATGTATCAGCTACCATTAAACTCACGTGCAGGGGCCCTCCCATCGCAGGGCCTCCCCACACCGCTGGTGAGATCAGGACGTAGGATGCGATTGACCGGTCCCCCTGGGCACCAACAAGCAGTGCGATTGCGCCGCCCATACTTTCACCCATCAATGTCAACGGTACGCTGTGATAGCGATGGTCGAGGATGGCCGCCATCTGCCTGGCATCGCCCACCAGGCGCCCCGTGCCGGGCCAGAAACCACGATCTGGTGCCGCGCCGAACCCACGTTGGTCTGGCGCAAATATAGCGATGCCGGCGCGGACGAACTCAGGCGCAATGAGCGCCCACGCGTTTCGGCTGTCGTTGAACCCGTGCAGCGCGAGTACGATCGCGCGAGGTGGCCCCTTCGGCAACCAGTCCCGGTATGGCAGCCGCGCGCCCGATCGCAGGGTGAAATAGCCGTTGGTTACGATTGGATGGTTCGGCGTTGCATGCGGGATCCTGAACGGTGTGGCGCAACCGGCTAGGGCGATCAGTAAAGCAAAAAATCTGACTCGATAGGCAATTATGACGAGATTTGGCATCAGATTCTGCTACAACCGCTGGTTATTTCCGACCTACCCCTCACCGTGTCTCCGAGCAACCGAGCCAAACCCGATGCGTTTGACGGGGGTCGTGAAAGAATGCTGGTTTAGCGATTGGCGTGGAATTTCTGTGGCTGACTTCGCTAGCCGAGCGATCGGAGTATAACGCTCGTTCCACCGGGGCTTGATGATCCGAGGGTTTCCCCGGTTGGGACATTGCAGAGGTTTCTTCACGCTCAGTTTGATCTGGCCAAGTCGCACGATTATTGGCAGTCAACCACTGGCGAACGGCCAACTTTCGTTTGATAAGTTCACTGACCATCATGCGGGTCCAGAGGCCAAACCCAGGTTGCCTCAGCGAAGACCTCTGCCGGGTACCCAGCGCTACATCTGCTGATCCCTCCGCCGCGTCGTGAAATGTGGGCCAACGGTGGCACGCGGCGCCCGCAGGGTTTGCGTGCCACTCCTCGCTGTCCTCGCGCACTCGCACAACCGTCAAGCCAGACAACGTCGATCCTTTGGTGATCAAAGTTCCATCGATCTCGCTGAACACCAAATCGCTATTCGAAAGGGCTCAAACTCATCCAAACTCTAGCCCTCAGAACGTCACGCTGTGTCTCACAATGTCACGTGCCTGTGAGGACCCTGCCGCGGATCTCACCAGCAGGATGTTTTTTGGTATGGATCAGGACATACCATTCGCCACTGAGAAGTTCTTTCGCTTGCGTCGGGGAAACTTTTGCACTTCCGACGATCGGAGCGACTGGCATTGGGTGAGCGGGGGGTTTTGTCAGCCAGACTTGGATGCCGGCATTCTGGCCGGGTTTTGTGATAGGTCCGTGGAAATGGGCCATGATCACCTTGCTCGTGAGATTGTGATACAGTACCCTCCAGCGGACGGTATCCGTCTTGGTATTGTAATTGCCTGTCATCTTGCCGCTCCCCTTAGTCAAGACCCCTTTCACCGGGTGCAAGGTGGCATGCAAATGAATTATTTTTGCTTGTGCTATTGCCGTTCCTCCTGCGAGAAGGCCAGCAAGAAATAGTAAAGGGATGCGCTTCTTCATATTTCTGTGTTCCATTTTGTTTTCCGATCGTTTCATTTATCTCACAGGGCAATATTCAATCAATCAAACAGTTTGACAAGCGACTCAAAATCATCACCCTGCCCGCGAGGCGGAAACAGCAAGGACTCAGTGCGGTCTGGGTAACTTGAGACATTGAGCAACGGGTTCGCTAATTTCGAAGGATCGCTGCGCCTAATTTCGGTCTAAGGCCCTGACTTATATGCAGATATTACAGGATTACATGCGAATCTGTCTCGACTCTGGCTATCACAACTTCGCGTATAGAGAAATGACGTCATAGTCGAAGGAGTGAACAGATCATTGGAGGTCTCCCTTCTTTGGCCTTCCTGACTGATGTCAATGCCGTCCAACTTCTTGCGAAGCACCCCAGTGGCCGGGTTTCATCAAGGGTGAACCAAATCGGCGGACACGATCCCTCGGACACCCTATGTCG